>JBFFBT010000001.1:0-64610 GCA_041560255.1 Myxococcota bacterium
AAGAAATGGGGAAAAACCGACTACGACCGTCTATGACTGCAAATCCGAAGACAACACCCCCGAACAAAGATGCGAAATCAACGGCGCCGGAAAAATCTGGATCATGATGTATTACCCGGATAAAGGTTGGACGGTTCCCATCCGGGCGACTTGCGGTCCCCAGCCGACCCCGCATCCCAAGGCGGTCGACTGTCTCAACTGCCACAAGGCCATACATTACCCAGAAAGGGATTGCTTTACCTGTCACCCAGATGGGTGTCCAAGTTGAGGTGGCAAATACACCAGCGCGTGCCGCTGGTAAGCGAAATATCCAATCTCTACATTTTTCTTATTCTTAATATACCAATACGTTCTGATTTTACCCGCAAACCTGTTGAGCCTCGTCTTTTTGCCGGTTTTCAGGGTGTACAAGACGCCCGAACGAGTATCTTGAGAGAGTGTCGCCGCCTCCGTTTTCGGAAGAAACGGGAGGAGTAATCCATTATTACGGGTTGGTTGGGTTTTGCCTGCAAAGATTGGGTTTTGTTGCGGGAAGTTTACTCTTGAGGGGCTACTTCTTGGCGCCGCCGGTGGCGTGGCCGTGCAGTTTGACTTCGACTTTTTCTTCCAGGGTGTCGTAGTACTCTTTCAGGATGGCCACAACCTCGGGTTTGGAAAATTCCTTGGGTACTGGTTTGCCTTCGCTCATGAGCTTTCTGAGCATGGTTCCGGATAGCAGCAGCCGGGCTCCGCCTTTGTACTGGCCGTTGTCGTCGATCTCGGCCTTGCTGTCGTGCGGGCAGGTTTTCATCGATGCCATGGCGCCGCACTCGTAGCAGTAGAAGGTCCAATCCAACGGCAGGGGCTTGAGCTCGAGGGCGCCTTTCGGGATTTGGTGGAAGATCTTCTGCGCATCAAACGGGCCGTAGTAGTCGCCCACACCGGCGTGATCCCTTCCGACGATGAGGTGCGAGCAGCCGTAGTTCTGTCTGAACACCGCGTGCAGCAAAGCCTCCCGGGGGCCGGCGTAGCGCATTTCCATCGGATATCCGCCCTGGATGACTCTTTCCTTGCGGAAGTAGTTGTCGACCAATGCCTGGATGGCTCTTACTCGAGTCTCGGCAGGAATGTCGCCGGGCTTCAGTTTGCCTACCAGTTGGTGGATGTAGACGCCGTCACAAACCTCGATGGCGATCCAGGCCAGATAGGCGTGGGAGTTGTGCATGGGGTTTCGAAGCTGCAGCGCGGCCACCGTATCCCATCCACGCTCCTCGAAGATCTTGCGGGCTTCGGCCGGACGTTGGTAAATTTCTTTAAACATCTCGGGGTAGTACGATTCGGAAAGCACCTTGACGGGTCCTGCCAGGTTCACGTCGGCCTGCGACATGACTTTTTGTACGCCCGGGTGGTTTTCATCGGTGGTGGTGAACACTTGCTTGCATTCGTGGGCTTTGTCGATGGTGTACTTTTCGGTTACTTTCATGGTGCCCATGATGGCTTCGGTTTCGGTATCCCAGAGGGCGACTTCCTCGTTCTCTTTGATCGAGTCGGCCAGCGCCTTGTCGGCCGATAGGGTGATGGGGATGGGCCAAAACAGATTGTTCATGGTCGGCATCGCCATGTTGTCGCAGACGCCTTTCCAATCTTTGCTGCCCATGAATCCATCGAGGGGTGTAAATGCGCCGATGCCCAACATGATGAGGTCGGAGGCTTCCCGGGTCGTCATGGGAACCTTTTTGAGTTTTTCCGCTCTCTTGAGCTCGTCGGCTCTTTCTTTTCCTTCGAGCAAAAGGGGTTTGAGCTCTTTGCTGCCGTGCGGGTTTACCAAATTGCTCATGGTTTTTCCTCCTTCGTTAAGTGATATGGATATGACGTTTTGTGCTTCTACGATTTGATGGTCATCCTCTCGTGAACCATTGCGAGCGTTCGATAGATGAGGTGTGCAAACTTTGAAAATGGAAACGTAACGAACAAGCTCAATACCGATGTCAAATGTAAGATGTAGATCCAACTGGCGAGCTCGGGATGCATCAGGTAACGTCCGACTTCGGTCAAAACGCCGGTGATCACCACCATCAAAACCACCGACAGAAAAAAATTGTCGTAGGCCGTGGCGTTGCCGGCGGGTTTATCCTGGCGCAAGCGATTTTGCAGCACCATGAAGCCACCGACCACCAGAAACACGGCCGCCACGTTGCCGATGATCTTGAACGGATGCCAAAACGGCAAGGGCAATTCTTCCATCAGAATATACATGGCCACAATGATGAAGGCGGAAGCCACGGCCGCCAACACAAAGCCCCAAAGCAGCGCAAAGTGGCCCCATTTGCGGGATTTGGCCGTGTCACATTTTCCGAAACGCCCGTGAAAAGCAATATCCATGAGAACCGGTATCAGGCTGCCGATAAAAGAACCCTGACGGGGTTTGTCACGACCGATTTGGTTCCAGAATTTGATTGCTCCGGCTCCCGCGGTAATGAGGATAAACCCGGTTACGCTGAAAAATACCGCATAAATGAGCCAGTGCGGCACCAGGCGATCATACACCAGCGGTGATTCCGGAATGGTCAAACCATTTACGGCATACAGGGCCGCCACCCAGAAAAGAAAAGGTATGCCCAGAAGAATCGGCCAAGTTGATTTGGCGTTTCCCACCAACTTTCCCAAGAAACCCGGCACGGCGAGTCTTTCGACCGCAAGCGAACGCGCTGCTTGGAGGATGTCTCCAGGTCTGGCGTCCCGCGGGCAATGGGTTGTGCAATCGTTACACTGGTGGCAAAGCCATAATCCGGGATCGGAAGCCATCCGATCCGAAAGCCCCCATTGGGACCAGAGCATTTGGCGTCTCGGAAAAGGTTGTTCTTCAGGGGCGAGCTTGCAGACACTGCAACAGGTGGCACACTGAAAACACCTTGTCACCGGAGCCCCGCCGCGATCGTGTAATTTTTTCCGCCATTCGGAAGAGGGAACAATTTCAAGATGCGAGGCCATGTATAATTCCTCCTGTTGAGATCACGTATTAGAATCCCTTATACGGGTTGGGACCCACTTGTTCAATGGTTTCGGCGAAAGCATCGAGCAACTCCGGGATTCTGTGAAACTCGTTGTGTGACAGCTCGTGGACTTGCACGCGCTCGGACTCCAATGTCAACCTGTCCAGGGTCTCCTGCACGTTGGTCATCCGGGTTTTGGCGAGCTCAGAGCCGCGGATGTAATGGCATTGGTAATCGTCGCCACTCTTGCATCCGATTAAAATGACACCGTCGATGCCCCGGGACAACGAATCTGCGATCCATACTGTATTGACCGCGCCCAAACAACGCACCGGGATGATACGAATCCACGGGTTCCATTGCATGCGTCGGCCGGCTGCCTGATCGAGCGCGGGGATCGCGTCATTTTCGCATAACAATGCAATCATTCTGGGCTTTTCTTCATCTTCTTCCGGCACTTCGATAGCTTTTATCATACTGGCGACGCTGTCGACCGAATACTCAGGGAACGAAATGATGCGCTCCGGACAAGCCCCCAGACAAATGCCGCATCGCCGGCACCGAAGGGGAAAATACTCCGGGGTGCCTTTCTTGTCTTCGTTGAGTGTCCCGAAGGGGCATTCCTCGGTGCAGCGTTTGCATTGCGTACAGCGCTGCAAAAAGAAACTCGCGATGGAGGTATCGCCCGCCCGCGGGTGCACCGCCATACCATGGGTGTTGGCTTCGATGCACTGGACGGCTTTCATGGCCGCACCCCAACCGTCTTCGGATGCCTGGGCGGCGTCCATGGGCGCTCTGAGGGTGCCGGCTGCATAGATACCCGTCCGCCGGGTCTCGTAAGGAAAGCAGATGTAATGCGAGTCCGGAAATGAGTAAGAAAGCACTGGCATATCGGGACCTTGCCTGTAATGCAGGTTCAAAATCTCGGTGCCTTCGTGATGGATGTTCTTGGCTTCGATTTTCTTGGCTTCTTCCACCTGGGTGGCAGATTCGTTTTTGTTGATCCGCACCCGGGCGTCTTGAAGCTCTCGGATGGCTTCTCCGTCGGCTGATACCGGGACCATACCGGTGGCCAGCACCACCATGTCGGCCTCCAGGGAGACTTGCTCTCCCAGTAGGCTGTTTTGCATTTGAATCCGTAGCTTGTCGCCGTCCAGGGTCTCGACACTTTCGACTTCGCCGCGGGTAAACATGCAACCGGTTTTCTCCTGCACACTCGCGTAAAAATGCTCGAGCTGGCCCGGAGCGCGAAAATCCCGGTACATGACGGCGCATTCCACTTGTGGGTGGCTGGCATGCAGGGTCGCCACTTGCTTGAGTGTAGTTGCACAGCATTCACCGGAGCAATAGCGCAAGTGTTTTTCATCCCGGGAGCCGGCGCATTGTATAAAAACCACTCTGCCCGGAAGGGGGGTTTTCAGACCTCCCTGAGACATGAGGTCTTCGAGCTCATGCGAAGTGATGACCCGGGGTGATTTTCCGTATCCCAAATGAGACAGCTTGTCGGCGTCATAGGGTTTGGCTCCGGTTGCTTGGATGACGGCGCCGGCCTTGAAGTTTTCTTCACCGGAGGCGGTTTGCACCACAACATCAAATTGACCCGGTTGACCTTGGATGGATTTGATTTTCGATCCTTTGAAAATCTTGATGGTCTTATGATCTTCGACTTCGGCGACGATGTCAGCCAGATTGTTGGGATGCGGGCTGTCGTATGGGGGTTTTTCCGGGACCAGGGTTTTGACTCGATTGAGATAACCTCCCAATTTGGCTTGTTTTTCCACCAAAACCACGGGATGTCCCATGCCTGCTGCAGCCCTGGCGGCTTGTAAACCGGCAAGTCCTGCTCCTACGACCAACACGGTTCGGTCGATGGTCTCTTGGGATGCAGCCGGAAGCTCGTTTTTGGCGATACGCGCCAAACCCATCTTGAGGAGATCTTCGGCCAGCATCTGCGTATCTTCGTCGTTGGGTTTGTGGGTCCAGGCGACTTGTTCCCGCAGGCACACTCTCTCCATCGAGATTTTTAGCGGATTCACTCGAAACTCTTCGGTTTTCTCCCGGTGCGAGCAAGCGGCGATACACAGACCGTTCAGGCCGTCGTTTTCGACGGCATTGTGTATTAAATTGATACCTTCCTCAGAGCACAGGCAAGGATGGTTCGCGAAAAACTTCGCGCCGCGTTCCTTGGCCAGCTCTTCGATGTTTTCGGTATTGATGGCTGCGCCGATCTCACAACCGGTACACAGGAACAATCCAACCTTGTCCATCACAAACCTCCTTGAGAACCTTGGGCAACACAGGCTTTGGCAGCAGCCCCGGTTGCGTCTCTCACAGATGCGGCCACATCCTCAGGTCTTCTGGTCACGCCCGCGACGAAGATCTTTTTATCCGGATTGTCCAATCCGAAGCCATCAGAATCTTTTGGAAGATCGAAAACCTTCATATCGTCCTTGAGGTTGGGCACCATGCCGGTAGCCAACACAACCAAGTCGGCGTCGGCCTCAATCAATTTTCCGGCTTCGACGTCTTCGACTTTCAACTTGAGAGAGTTGTTTTGGGTCTCGATTGCCCCCACTTTACCTTTGATCATCTTAACGCCTTCCATACCGGCGACTTTCAACAGCAGGTCTTCATTGCGGCCGGGTGTTCGGCGATCAATGTAATAGATGGTTACTTCGCTTTCGGGGATTTGCTCGCGTACATACGTGGCTTGTTTGAGAGATGCCAGGCAACATACCCCCGAGCAGTAAGGCAAATGGTTGACGTCCCGGGAGCCTGCGCACTGCACAAAGGCCACTTTTTTAGGAGGCTGTCCGTCTGAAGGTCTCAGGATTTTTCCTGCGGTGGGTCCCGCTTTGACTGCCAACCTCTCCATGTGGGCGTTCGATATGACATCCGAGAGCTTTCCCGCTCCCAAGTTGGTGAGGTTTTGGAGCGGATAGGGTTTCCATCCGGTTGCCACGACTACGGCCGAGACCGCCAAAGTCTCCTCGGTCGGTTGGGCGTTGAGATCCACGGCATTGTACTTGCAAGCACCTGCGACGGCGTCAAGATCGGATTGCGGGCAGGCTGCTTTGTCCAGTACATACTGTTTGGGCCAGGCATCCTTGTGGTACAATCTGGCCGCTGGGACTTGGCTTAGACCCAGGTTGACCGGATCAGGCACTTTAGTGGTACACACCTTTTCGCATTCTCCACAAGCCGTACAGTTGTCGTTGATGTACTGTGGCTTGCGGGTTAATGTTACCTGCCAGCCTTGAGCGTCGGCCGACGCTTTTGTAACTTGAGTCTGTGTCAGCACGCGAATGCGCGGGTTGCGCTCGATTCTTTTGATGTTGATCTCCATCCCACAGGTGGGAGGGCAGAGCTTGGGGAAGTATTGGAAGTTGCGCACGACCCGCCCTCCGATGGAAGGCTCGCTTTCGAGCAAGATTACTTCCCGGCCGGCCTCGGCTGCCTCAATAGCGGCGGTAACTCCGGCGATGCCCGCGCCCACGACCAAAAGCGGGTGTTTTGCGGTTGCATTCATGGTTCTCTCCTCGTTTTGGTGGAGGCGGGGTTGCGCGCCACCAAAGTGGGTTCTGCAAATAGGGCGAAACGCAACCAACGAAAGGCAAATTGAAGCAAGGCCGTATCGTCGGTGCGCATTTTTTCAATGATTTCCGGTTCGAGATCAAACCTGTCCAAAAAACTCGATTCGAAGACAAATTGGCGAAACTTGTCCAAGTTGTAGCAAGCCATATGGAACATTTCGATGCGTTTTGGATCCAGTTGACGCCCGCCGATGAACCAGGGATGTGACACGATTTCGGTATATCCGGATTCGATTTCTTCCTGCTCGGGTACTTTCTGGTTGTTACGGTAACTCTCCACCGTCCAAGTCTGTTTTTCAGCATGACCCCGGCAAAAAGAATCCTGAAAGAGAAAATAGAGCGGTTTGGGGGTTTCACCTGCACGAGCCGGGGGGATCGCCATCCCCAGCGGATACATGCGACACGACCAAGGTCTGCTGTCGTAGACCGTGCAGCCGTCTTCGCCGACGAACGGACAGGTTTTTTTCTCGTTGTCGCTCATGCGTAACAGTACCACCGGCAAGTGGAGATCTTTGGTAATGGGCATCAGTGTGTGTCGATCCAAAAAGCTGTCGGTGGATAGGCCCACTCGTCTCGATAAGCGCAGCACATCCAAGGGAGTCAGAAAGATATTGATGTCCGCACAGCAATCGGTAAAGCAGGGTATTTTAGAATGACATGCAAAACAAAAGGATTCGTCGGGCTTGACTTGCTTTTTATCTCTCAACGCGTAGGGGAGCGTATTTGGTTTATTATCGGTCATGGCGTATCAGCTATCCTTCGTCTTCCAGGAGACGGTCAATGATTGCGGTTTCCGACCATACCGGCAAGGGCGAAGAGCTTTTTGTGTCCGGATTTGTCACCCTGTAACGATAGGACGCTTTGAGCTTGTACTTTTCCCACATCCAATCCCAGCCTTGTTGGTAATATGAACAGTTGTTGTTGAAACAGGCCCACTGAGGGGTTTGATCCCATCCCGTACCATCCGGCATCTCGAAGGCTTTGAGAGGGTGATGACAATGTGGGCAAGTAAGATCTACACTATTTGGTTTTAACGTTTGCATCGGCTCAATGTGAACAAACCCCAGACACCCGAAAGGTATCTGGGGTTTGTTCTGGTGCCTCCATTCAACGAGCGCCTAAAGAGGCGCTGGTTTCTCTACAATTAGAAGATCTTCTTGACGGGAATCTTTTTCAGTTCCCATTCTTCGGTTTTGGGATCGATCCGGCAGTTGACAAACACGTTCCAGTTGTCGTTGTCCATCTTGGGCTTGTCGGAGCGGAAATAGTATCCCGGCCACCGGGTTTCTTCCCTGTACAGCATCGATCGCACATGGGCTTCGGCCTGATACATGCGGTGTGTGTTTTCCCAGCAGCGCATCAAGTCGTGCAGATCGGTGGCGGCCAATTTTTGGCTGTCTTCTTTCAACAGGGTCAGAAGCTCCAAGGCTTTTTCGAGGTTTTTCTGAGATGTCGTAAATTGAGCGGTCACACCGCCGGCATACTCGTCCATGCACTTTTGCAGCCGCTGCATAAACGGGCGCCACAGGATGTAGTTCGGGTTGACGTCGATCTGGGTGGTCTTGTCTTTGTTTTCTTCGAACGTCTTGAGCGGCTGTAGAGCTTCTTCCTTGAGCTTTTCGATCTCGGCGCTGTTGTAGTTGTAGTTCGGTTTTTCTTTCAAGATGTAGCGGATGGCTGCCTTGCCTGCGATTCGACCTTCGGCGTGGGAGCCGGAGGAGAACTTGTGGCTGGAAGCGCCCGATGCATCGCCGGCGCAGAACATGCCCTTTATGGTGGACATGTTGTCATAACCCCAGAAATATTCAGGCGGGGAGATGTCTTCGGAGCCGCTGACCCAAGCGCCCGACGCGCCCGAATGAGAGCCGATGAAATACGGCTCGGCGGCGGCGATCTCGGAAGCTTTTTCTTCCGGCTGAATATCGCTGGCTGCCCACAGGATGGCTTGGGAGATGGTCATATCCAAGAAATCTTCCCATGCTTCGGCTTCGAGCTCTTTCAGTTTCTTTTTGGCGGCTTTCTCGTCGCCCGCGCTCTCGGCGATCTTTTTGATGGCTTCTTCGGTGCGCATATAGATGGGAGCTTTGCCTTCCATCACGTCCAACATCATGAGGTAGTTTCTCAGGTTGGCAGGCACCGGTTTCACCAGGCCGTAAGGGGCCCAGTTTTCGAGCTCGGGCTTGCGGGTTTCCATGTAGGACTCGCCGAGCGCGTTGGTCGCACGGGATTTGAACAACAAGAACCACGCACCCACCGGACCGTAAGCGTCTTTGAACCGCACCGGAATGAAGCGGACTTCCTGGCAGGTCATCTCGGCGCCGGCTTTGAGGGTAAAGTAGGCCGAGGCACCCGAGTTGAAAGGAGGATACCATGCACGGCCCGCGCCTTCGCCGGAAGACCGCGGCTTGAACACGCCGACAGCTCCGCCCATGCTTACCAGGGTGGCTTTCGCTTTGAAAATGTAAAATTTGTTTTCACGGATGGAAAATCCGATCGCTCCGGAGCACTTGTCGCCATCCAACAAGGGACCGGTGATGAAAACACGCTCATAGATGTTTTCGGTGCCCAACGCGTTTTTGGCCGCTTCGGCAACGACGACTTTGTAAGATTCGCCGTTGATCATCAGCTGCCAGCGTCCTTCGTGGACATAGTTGCCTTCTTTGTCTTTCCAGATCGGCAATCCCCATTTCTCAAACAAGTGAACGGAGGAATCCACGTGCCGGGCGATGTTGGCAACCAAGTCTTCACGGGTGATGCCCATCAAGTCGTTGCGGACATAATCCACATAATCTTTGATCGTGTTTTCGCCGTCTTTCAACCCAACGTACTGGTTGATAGCCGAGAGTCCCATTGCTACTGCGCCGGAACGATCCATGGCGGCTTTGTCAACCAACGTAACCTTCAGTCCGTTCTTCTTTGCCCAGTAAGCGGCTTCCCCAGCGGCGCCGCAGGCCGCCATACCGCCACCGAGGATAAGAAGATCAGTTGTGACCTCTACGGTTTCGAAGTTAGCCATATCTGTCTCCTCCCTTACTTCTTGGTCCATACTTCAGGTGTTCCACAAGATGCCGGTTCGGTATACAGAGCAGGACTGTTGATATCCGGCTCGTTGGCCCAACCGCCCGCAGGCTCCGCTTTGCCTTCCGGGGTTGTACGGATGGGGAACTTGAAGCGTTTCACTTGGCCACTGCGGAATTTCACCGTCCACATGATGTTGTCGGTCGAGCGCATGGGTACGACGGAAGCGCCCATGGGGACGAAATCGGCGTAACCGCGCACATCGACAGCCTGGGTCGGGCAAATCTTGACACAGTTGTAGCATTCCCAGCATTGGGAAGGATCGCGGTTGAAAGCCTTCATCTTGTCCTTGTCGAGAACCATCAAATCATTGGGACAGATGTACTGGCAGGCGGTCTTGTCGAGCGCCTTGCACCCGTCACACTTATCCGGGTTTACAAAACTTGGCATTCGTCACCTCCTTGGCCTATTCGGCCAATTTGCACGTTGGGGTTGTGTTTCAAAGTTCAACCGTTTGAACGACTTATGAAGCCACTTCATCGGTACCTCTTACTGCCACCCTCTTTTGGGAAACCCATGATCCCTCTCTTTGCAGGCGAGCTAAGTTACTCAGCAGTAAAGAAATATGTCAAGGTGAAAATTTAGATGGTGACGATAAATGGATTTGATGGTTATTTGGTGGACTGTGGTTATATTTCCAGGCAACCTTTCCAGCGCGAGGCCTGCAGGTGAAGCTCCTCGACAAATGCTGCAGTGGCCCGATTGGTTTCAAATTGTTTCCATGTAACCAAAGCGATACGGCGAAACAGCGGCGGACCCACTTCGATGCGTGCAAGCCGGCCGAGCGGTTTGTTTTCCTTCCCACAGGCCACATCTGGGCTGGTTACCATGTCGGGTAAAAAGGCGACTCCCAGGCCTACCTGCACCATTTTCTTTACCGTCTCTACATTATCGGTCGAGACGACCGGCTCTACGCTCACGCCCATCCGGGCCAAATGCTCTTGGATCAGCTTACCGGTCGGATTCTCGGAGGACAGGGATACAAACTGCAGTCCCTTGAGCTCGCTGGGTCGGATTCGCTGGCGGCTGAAAAAAGGATGTGATCTTCCGCAGACCAAAGAGACTTTTTCCTCGATGATGTTTTCCTGGCGCAATCTACGGTCCGAGCGCGGATTGGCCACCAATGCCATATCGATCCGATCCGAAAGCAGCGCATCGATGATCTCGTTCGAATGACGGTACAAAACCATGGGCCGAATGTCTGTGAACCTTTCGCGCATGCTCCATAGTATTTGGGGTAAGAAATAGATGCCCACGCTGTTGACGGTACCTATACGGATTTCTCCAGTGACACCGTCGGTCATCTCTTCGACCGATCTTCGGGCCTTACGCACCATTTCCATGATATCGCGTGCGTATTGCGCCAATACCCGGCCGGACGAGGTCGCGCTCACTCCACTGGGCCTACGGTTGAGAAGACAGGTACCCAACTCTTCTTCAAGTTGTTTGATTTGATAGGAAAGCGCCGGTTGGGTTATTCGCAGTCGGGTGGTGGCCCGGTTGAAACCACCCTCTTCGACTACCGCTAAAAAACAACGTAATTGATGTAATTCCACGTGTCCGTCCTTGTTCATGCATCCGGTTTCGTATACCGGCGGATTAAATCGGTCGCTCATCAAAGTTATCTATAAGGAGCCACCAAAATAGTTTATACATAACTGCCATAATTTAATGAGTTGTCAAGGAATTTCGGAATCAATTGTAAAAAAGACGTCTTTTTTTTAAAATATATTTAAATGTTTTTCATTAATATAATTACGACAGAACGGCATTTTTATGAATTCATGAATGTTCTTTCCCCTCGATCTGTGCTCTTTCGGGACATATCAATTTGGTTTATCCCTATGATATAAATTTTATCTTTGACATCGACCTCTTTAAATGGAATAGATTTGTGCTCACAGCGAGGCCCGTATATTTGAATTATAAAAAGTGCTTATTTATCAAAGAGTTGCAGTAAACCTTGTTTGTGAAGTCTCATCAAATTGCAGCGGCGAAAGGAGCTATCATGGTCAAGTTGAGAGAAACACCCAAAGTGGATGAATTGCTAAAAGGTCCATGGCCGAGCTTCGTGAAGGAGATTAAAAAAAGTGCGGTATCGAAACCAGCTGCGAACGATTTGCTCGGCGTGCTGGAACGCTCCTACACTGAAAGAATCGGCCACTGGAAACACGGCGGTATCGTGGGGGTCATGGGATATGGCGGAGGAGTTATCGGGCGGTACAACGATCTCCCCGAAGAGTTCCCGGACGTAGCCCATTTTCATACCATCCGAGTCAATCAACCCGCCGGTTGGTTCTACACTTCCGATACCATCCGCAAAGTATGCGATATTTGGGATAAGTATGGTTCGGGCATCACCAATATGCATGGATCCACCGGAGATATGGTGCTTTTGGGATGCAATACGGATGCCTTGGAGCCGATCTTTTCGGAGCTGACCGCCATCGGATACGACTTGGGCGGATCGGGTTCGGACTTGCGGACCCCCAGCTGTTGCTGTGGCGAGGCCAGATGCGAGTGGGCATGTTATGACACCATGGCGCTGACCCACGAATTGACGATGCATTTTCAGGATGAGCTCCACCGGCCGGCTTTTCCGTATAAATACAAAATCAAATCCGCAGGTTGTCCCAACGACTGTGTGGCCTCCATTGCGCGGGCGGATATGTCGATTATCGGAACCTGGCGTGACGGCATCCAGATGGACCAAGCGGAAGTCGCGAAATACGCATCGGCCGGCGCGTTTGACATGCAGAAGGATGTTGTCGATCGTTGCCCGACCAAGTGCATGAGCTGGGACGGTAAAAAGCTTGCCATTGACAACGAGAATTGTGTCAAATGTATGCATTGTATCAATGTCATGCCCAAGGCGCTCGCTCCCGGAAAAGACCGCGGTGCAGCGATCCTCATCGGAGCCAAGGCTCCCATCATCGGTGGTGCTTTGTTGTCTTCGGTCGTCGTGCCGTTTTTGAAGATCGAAGAGCCTTATGAGGATGTCAAGGAGCTGTGTGAGGCCATCTGGGATCTTTGGGGTGAGCACGGTAAAAATCGTGAGCGTGTGGGTGAGTTTATTCAGCGCATCGGCATGGGGAACTTCCTCGAGCAAATCGGCCTGGAGCCGATTCCCGAGATGGTTGTGCATCCTCGCACCAATCCATATATTTTCTTTGAACTCGGAGAGGAATAACAGAATCGTCATTGAGTAAAACGACTCGAATAAACGGAGGATATTCACATGCCAGTCGCGAAAGACAGAAAAACCGATATCGGCCCCCCTCATTATGAAAATTTCTTGCCGCCGGTCATTAAAAAGAATTACGGCAAGTGGAAGTACCACGAGATTGTCAAGCCCGGCGTGTTGATGCATGTCGGTGAGTCGGGTGACAAGCTTTGGTCCGTAAGGGCCGCTACCCCCAGGCTTGCCAGCATTGAAACCCTGCGTCTTTTTGCGGACATCGCAGATGAGTTTGCAGACGGCTACATGCGCTGGACCAGCCGCAACAATATTGAGTTTTTGATCTCTGACGGGTCCAAGGTCGATCCGTGTATCGCCAAGCTGAAAAAAGAAGGTTATCCGGTCGGTGGAATCGGTCCGTCCATTACCAACATCGTGCATACCCAAGGATGGGTTCATTGTCACTCGGCCGCCACCGATGCTTCCGGTGTGGTCAAGGCCATCATGGATGACTTGTTCCCCTATTTCGAGGACATGAAACTCCCTGGAAAGCTCCGGATCGCTTTTGCCTGTTGTCTGAATATGTGCGGTGCGGTGCATTGTTCGGACATCGCGGTATTGGGCGTACATCGAAGGGCTCCCGATATCAAACATGATCTCATGGCGAAGCAGTGCGAGATTCCTTCTACTGTCGCTGCATGTCCGACCGGCGCGATCCGGCCCAAGACAATAGACGGGCATCAATCCGTCGAGGTTATTCAAGAGCAGTGCATGTATTGCGCCAACTGCTATACCGTATGTCCGGCCATGACCCTCAACGATCCCAATACGGACGGAATATCGATTTGGGTGGGTGGCAAGGTCAGCCAGGCACGTCACGAGCCCATGTTCTCCAAGTTGGCTATTCCTTTTATCCCCAACAATCCTCCCCGCTGGCCCGAAGTGGTCACGGCGGTCAAGAAGATTGTCGAAGTGTATGCCGCCAACGCGCGCCCATTCGAGCGCATGGGTGAATGGATCGAGCGGGTAGGTTGGCCGAAGTTCTTCGAGCTGACCGATATTCCGTTTACAAAGTATCATATTGATGACTTCACGCATGCAGGAGAGACGTTCAAACGTTCCATCCATTTCCGGCAGCGGTAGGAGAAGGTTATGGAAAGTGTCGAAAAAGTAGCCGAAGCGATGTACCAGATGGTCAAGGAATATCATGGCAAGAAAAACCTCAAGGCTCTCGACCTCACCAAAGCCATGATCGAGAAATACGGAGAGGACAACTGCGATAAAAAGTTGTGTAAGCAGGCCATCCGGCAGTTGATCGATTCCGGGCGTTGTACGTATTCGTATGTTGGTGGAAGCTATATCGTTCTTCCGCCGGACAGCAAGTAACGACATAAGTCATCCCGGGGAGGATTACATTTCGAAGATTGTACTCCTCCCCGGGAATTATCATGTAAGAAAAGAACGCGCCGATCTTTTACTCCGGATGGGAGTGGACGGGCTTATCATAAATATAATAATTCGTTTGATGTATGTGAAGCATTTGGCCGCGAAAGGTGGATTAGCATGGCGCTACTGAAAAAAAAGGCAAGTAAACCTCTAGTGGTAAGAGGGACCGGAGGAGGGGGTGGATCGGTATCTTCTCTCCGACCCAACCAGGTCATGAAGGCGGTTCCTTGTGTAACAAACTGTCCCAGCGGCAATCAGATTCGATTGTGGGTCGGTACGATCGCCCAAAGGGACAAAGCCGGGCTCGGCGAGGAAGAAGCCTACCAGCGTGCCTGGCAGATATTGGTCTCGACCAACCCATTCCCGGCAGTCATGGGCCGGGTGTGCCCCCATCCGTGTGAGCCGAATTGCAACCGGGAAGCCAAAGACGGGGCCGTAGCCATCAATGCGGTTGAGCGTTTCATCGGGGATTGGGCCATCGAAAAAAAGCTGTCTTTGAGCAAGCTGCCCGATGTCGAGCCGAAATCCGACTCCATCGGAGTGATCGGGGCAGGACCCGCGGGGCTTTCTTTCGCGTATCAGATGGCGCGGCGGGGTTATCCGGTTACAGTGTATGAAAAAACCAGCAAGGCCGGCGGAATGTTGTTGTGGGGTATCCCGTTCTACCGCCTGCCGGAAGCTGTGTTGGAGGCCGAAATTCGGCGTATCCTCGACCTGGGCGTGGAGCTGAAACTGAACACGACGGTGGGCAAGGATATCAAAGTTGCCGATCTCAAAGCCAAGCATAAGCTGCTTTTCCTCGGGATTGGCGCCGACAAGGGTAGACTCATGCGCATTCCGGGTGAGGAAGGCGGCAATGTATGGACCGGCACGGATTATCTTTTCAGGGTCAACAACGGCGAAAAGGTGGATGTGGGCAAGCAGGTAGTGGTTATCGGAGGAGGCGACACGGCCATTGACGCCGCGCGCGCGGCTCGCAGAGCCGGGGCCGAGGTGACCATACTCTATCGTCGTACCCGGGATGAAATGCCCGCCATCGACAGTGAGATCGAAGACGCACTAAAAGAAAAAGTGAAAATCGAGTACCTGGCGGCTCCCTTGGAAGTGAAACGCTCGGACGGTAAGGTCGCGGCTCTGGTGGTGCAGAAAATGGAGCTCGGAGAACCGGATTCGTCCGGTAGGCGCAGGCCTGTACCGATTGAAGGCTCCACCTACGAGGTGGCTGCCGATACGATCGTTGCGGCGATTTCACAGGAGCCGAATTGGGATCCGTTGGAAGGTTTACGGCCCGATGAAAAGTGGCTCAAGGCGGATAAGCATGGCAAGGTGCGTGATGGTTTGTATACGGGTGGAGATGCGTTGACCCTGGGTCTTGCGACCATCGCGATCGGTCAGGGCAGAGCCGCCGCCGAGGCTGCGCACGCCGAATTGCAAGGTCAGCAGCCGTCGCGCAAGCCCGAGCTTCCGGTCATTACCAAAGATAAGATGCGTTTGGATCTTTATGATCCCAAAGAGAGAACCAAAAGAGCACACCGGCCGGCCGAGGAGTGGCTTTCCAAACCCAATGACGAAATCGATTTGGGTATCGACAACCAGCAGTTTTTGGAAGAAGTCGGGCGTTGTTTCTCTTGCGGCCTGTGTTTTGGGTGTGAACGTTGTTGGATGTTTTGCACGCCGTCCTGTTTCAAAAAAGTGGATGGCGCGGGTCCGGGAAATTATTACACCATCAAGTTGGATACCTGTGATGGATGTAAAAAGTGCGCGGACGAATGTCCCTGCGGTTTTTTAGAAATGGTGTAACCATCGGCTTTTTTGGGATTGGCGGGCGCATTGCCTAGAGTGGTCATTGCTGCTCTTGCCGGAGACGCCGGCAAGACGTTGGTTAGCCTGGGTTTGGTGCGGGCTTGGCACAACCGGGGTCAAAAGGTGGCTCCCTATAAGAAGGGACCGGACTATATTGACGCAGCCTGGTTGGGGTCGGCCGCCCAATGCCCGGCGTATAACTTGGACAGTTTCATGATGTCCGAGCAAGCCATCTTGGGTTCACTTCAAAGAGCGGAAAAAAAAGCCGCCATTACCGTCATAGAAGGTAATCGGGGCTTGTTCGATGGGCTGGATGCACAAGGATCGCATTCTACTGCTCAGTTGGCCAAGTTGACCAAAACGCCGCTCGTATTGGTTGTCAATGCCGCCAAATCCACTCGTACGATTGCCGCATTGGCATTGGGATGCAAATCCATGGATCCCGAGCTTGACATCGCAGGCGTCATCATCAACAACTTGGCGACCAGGAGACAAGAAGAGATCATTCGGACAAGTTTGCGGGATGCAACCGGCCTGGAAGTGGTCGGATGCATTCCCAAGCTCACGGATCAAAGGCTCTGGAGCCGCCATTTGGGACTGCTGACCCATTCGGAGCATCCTACTTCGGTTGAAGTACTCGAGCGGTTGGCCGGGATTGCCGAACGCTACTTGGATTTGTCTCAGATCCTCAAAGTCGCCCAGGCGGCTCCCGCGCTGTCCGGTATGAATACGCACATGCAGGACGAGCCTACCCAAAGGGATAGCGCTCATGCAGATACGAGTGGGCTCAAAAGGGTTCGCATCGCGGTGTTGAAGGATCCGGCTTTTTCTTTTTATTATCCTGAAAACCTCGAACAACTCGGCAAACAGGGCGCCGAGCTGGTGTATACATCGCCGCTTTCCGACAAGGGATTTCCGGATGTACATGCCGTGTATGCGGGTGGTGGTTTTCCGGAAGTGTATGCCGCAGCCCTTTCGGCCAACCGGACGTACCGAACCGATCTGAGCGATAGAATCCGCCAGGGGCTGCCTGTATGGGCAGAGTGCGGTGGGTTGATGTACTTGTCCAAATCGTTGGTGGATGCGGGGGTTGTCTTTCCCATGGTAGGGGCTCTGGGTGTGGTCTGCGAGCAGACGCCCAAACCCAAAGGTCACGGATATGTCAAGCTTCGGGTCGATGGAGAGAATCCGTTTTTCCCTGCCGGAACCGAGGTGAAAGGCCACGAGTTTCACTATTCGTTCATACGGGATGGACTCGAAAAAGCCGATACGGCGTTTTTGGTCGAACGGGGAGTCGGCTTGGGAAACGGCCGGGATGGTATCGTTGCCGGTAATGTGTTGGCCACCTATACCCATGTTCACGCGCTGGGATTGCCCGAGTGGAGCCGGGCTCTGGTGGACGCGGCCGAAGGCCGGGGCTGCCTCGAGCAATTCGTAAAGGCGGCATCCGGATCGGCCTTTGGGAAGAGACGCTCCGTGCCCCGGGCAACCGGACTTACCGAGCATCGCCTCGAGAGGCTGCGAAGCAGTATGGCTCAGAGCGCGGACTTGATTGCCAAGTCCGAAAGAGTACGGTTCCCCTACACGGGACCGAAGCTCATTGCGCCGGACGAGGAAGGCGGACCGAGAAATCTGCGCGAGCGAATCGAACGTTTGGTGGAAAAGAATGACGTGGATGGTTTGCGTGGATTGGTGGCCCGGCAAGCTCGGGCGGTTCGGTATCTGGTGGGGTTTTCATATCAGCGGGATGACGACAAAAGAAAAACAGCGGTCGAGGCGATTGCTCTGGCCGGCGGTTACCATCCCGATCTGGTGAAAAATATCATCCGCCGTTTGGTATGGGCTATGAACGACGAATCCGGCACCAACGCGCAGACGGCGCCGCAAGTGCTTCGGGCGGTGTCCGAGAAACATCCTGAGCTTTTGTTGCCGATGGTTCCAGATTTGGTGAGATTATGTGACGACGACAATCTGCGGCCGGGACTTTTATCTACATTAAAAAACATACAAGACAGTTTCCCCGGCCGGGTTGACGATCAAGTTGGAAATGTGTTGAATCATGATGTGCCAAAAGGAGTGAGCCGTGAAGCCGGCGATCAAATATAGTCCTGAAAAAATCAAAGAATTACGCGGTAAAGTAGACGCCGAACCAAATTCGGTCGATGCGCACAACCACCTGGGCCTGGCTCTCTATCGAAACGGAGCTCTCAAAGAAGCCGCCAAGCTTCTCAGGCGGGCGGTGGAGTTGGACGCGGATTGCGCGGAGGCCTGGGTCAATCTGGGTGGTATCTTATTGTCTGCCTGGGATTTTCAGGGCTGTGTCGACGCCAATGCCAAAGCCGCCGATCTTCGGCCCGATCTGATGCAGGCGCATTATAACCGGGGGCTTGGATATATGTACTTGGGTGATGCGGGCAATATGGTTACATGCTTCGAACGGGTGCTTGATCTCGATCCCAAAAACCCTGGTGGTCATTATCATTTAGCGGTAGCTTTACTTGCGGTCGGCGACTGCGCTTCGGCTCGTGAAAGCCTTGATCGTGCCATGCAGCTGGGTTTCAACCCCGAGCCCGATTTTATCAAAGCGTTGGAGAAGCATAAAAACAGACAAGATGGTTCAGCGACCATCCCAACAACACACCAATCTTAAGAGGAGGAAGTACTATGGCGCATATAGACGTTGAGGGTGTACAGATTGAAATCGACGAGGACGGATTCATTCAAGAGCCGGATAAATGGAATCAGGGTGTTGCGGCGGCTTTGGGAAAGGGCGAAGGCGTCGATAACTTGACCGACGACCATTGGAAAGTGGTAAATTTCCTTCGCGAGTATTATCTTGAGTTCGGTGTGGCTCCCATGATCCGGAAACTATGCAAATCCACCGGATTTAAGCTCAATCAGATTTACGAGCTGTTTCCTTCCGGCCCTGCCAAAGGCGCCTGCAAAGTGGCAGGTTTGCCCAAGCCGACCGGTTGCGTATAACGGCGATTGGCTTGATCCGGGACGGGATCCAATCCAATACGGGTTTTCATGGGTATAGCCCGATGGAGTATTGATCCAAAGCCGCGGTGTCTTTCGGTTTTTGACCGAAAAGGAGCGTGGTGTGAGCGGTACAATGGAGTATCGAAAGATCCTAATCGAAAAAAAATCCGCCATCCTCGAACGCTGGCGGAAACTTCTGCTGGATACCTATTCTCCCGATGCAGCTTCGTTTTATGGAAGCGTCAAGGACAGATTTGCGAATCCGGTCGGAAGTGTTTTTTCTGATGCTACACAGAAACTGTTCGACCTGTTGTTGAATGAATCGGATCCCGAGCGGATTTGCGCTTGTCTCGAAGAAATGATCAAGATAAGAGCTGTTCAGGATTTTTCACCTTCCCGGGCGGTTGGTTTCGTCATTCTGCTCAAGCAGGCCGTTTTGGACGTACTGAACGAGCAGAACAAAGAAGTTGATGTTTTGCATCAATTCATCAAGTTTGGGGCCCTGATCGATCAAGTGAGCTTATTTGCCTTCGATATATATGTAAGCTGCAGAGAGCGAGTGTACCAGCTGAGGGTGAATGAAGTAAAGAGGAGGGTCTCGAGGGTCTTGAACTGGACGGAATCAACCGATCCGGGAGGTGATCCGGATCCGAAGCGGGATTGTCTCGAGTCGCAATAACGATCAGCGAGGTTAGGTCATATGAAAGTCGCACTATCATTCATCGCAGTCCTCGGCCTGTTTGCGCTGGCCGTGTTGTTGGTGGAATACGCGGGTGCTCATTGGTTTTTTGGTGTCTTGATCCCCTACATGGCCATCGTATTGTTTTTGGTTGGTATGGTGCATCGGGTTTTGAGCTGGGCCAAGTCGCCGGTGCCATTTCGAATTCCGACTACTTGCGGCCAGGAAAAGTCATTGCCTTGGATCAAACAGAATAAACTCGACAATCCTTCCAGCCTGATCGGGGTGATAGGCAGAATGGCATTGGAAGTGTTGTTTTTCCGATCTTTGTTTCGCAATACCAAGACGGAGATAAAAGAAGGTCCCCGAGTGGTCCACGGTTCGAACAAGTGGTTGTGGTTGGGTGGATTGGTATTTCACTACACTTTTTTGATCATCTTTTTAAGACATCTTAGGTTTTTCACCGAGCCGGTGCCTGGATTTGTAACATTTTTAGAAAGTTTGGACGGCTTTTTCCAAATGGGTGTACCGGTGTTGTTTTTGACCAGCTTTCTTTTTTTGGCTGCGGTCGGTTATCTGTTTCTCAGACGTGTTCTGTCTCCCCAGCTACGCTACATCACGTTGGCCAATGACTATTTCCCGTTGTTTTTGCTGTTGGGCATCGGATGCACGGGAGTGTTACTCAGGCACTTTATGAAAACAGATGTTGTCGGCATCAAGGAGCTCGGCTTGGGGCTCTTGAGCTTCAACCCGGTAGCGCCTGCGGATGTCGACAGCCTATTTTATGGTCACTTGTTTTTGGTTTGTTTGTTGATAGGTTATTTCCCTTTCGGCAAGCTCGCTCACGCTGCGGGTGTGTTCATGAGCCCTACCCGAAATCTCGCCAACAACAACAGGATGGTTCGCCATGTCAATCCTTGGGATTATCCGGTCAAGGTGCACACCTATGAAGAATACGAGGATGATTTCAGAGATAAAATGAAGGCGGCCGGAATCCCGGTGGATAAGGAGTAGCCATGACTGAGGCAAAACCAGATCAGATGGAGTTTTATCAGCACGATCAGATGTCGAAAGTGGATTTTTGTCCTCCCAAGACGGGCTGGATGGATACACCCGCGGATTTCAGACCCGGCAGTTGGATTTATCCGGGCAAAGCCCGGCATCTCGAGTATCTGGATCTTCCCAACCCAAGAGAATGGTCCCCGACGGATGCAGACTGGAAGCTGCCTGAAAACTGGAAACAGATCGTTTTGGAAGGCATTCGGGAGAGACTCAGTAAGTTTCGCACCTTTAAGATCTTTATGGATATCTGTGTGCGTTGTGGGGCGTGCGCCGATAAATGTCATTTCTTCATAGGTGGTGGTGATCCGAAAAACATGCCGGTGCTTCGGGCGGAGCTTTTGCGATCTATTTATCGAAAAGACTTCACCATGTTGGGCAAGGTTTTCGGCAAGCTCGCGGGTGGAAGAGAGCTGACCTACGATGTCATCAAGGAGTGGTTCTATTATTTCTTTCAGTGCACGGAGTGCCGCCGTTGCTCGGTGTTTTGCCCTTACGGCATCGATACCGCCGAGATCACCATGATTGGAAGAGAGCTGCTCGGCTTGCTGGGTATCTACGTGAATTGGATCATCGAGCCGGTGGCAAACTGCTTCAGAACCGGTAACCACCTCGGCATACAACCCCACGGCCTCAAGGATACTTTGGAGTTTTTTGCCGAAGACATCGAGGAATCGACCGGGATCAGCATCGATATACCCATCAACAAAAAGGGTGCCGAAGTATTGTTTGTCACGCCGTCGGGTGATTTCTTGGCGGATCCGGGTACGTTTACCTGTATGGGGTACATGGCCCTGTTTCATGAAATCGGGTTGGACTACACTTGGAGCACATATGCTTCCGAGGGCGGCAATTTCGGGTTGTTCACGTCTCACGAGGTCATCAAAAGGCTCAACGCAAAAATATATGCCGAGGCCAAAAGGTTGGGCGTGAAGTGGATCTTGGGAGGTGAGTGCGGTCACATGTGGCGCGTATTGCACCAATATATGGATACAGTCAGCGGTCCGGCTGATTTTCTGGAAGTTCCCAAGTCACCCATAACCGGTACGGTGTTCGAAAACGCCAAGTCGACCAAGATGATACATATCGTCGAGTTTACCGCCGATTTGATCAAACACGGCAAGTTGAAGCTTCGCCCGGAACGCAATGATCACATCAGGGTAACGTATCATGATTCCTGCAACCCGGCCAGGGCGGCGGGGATTTTGGAAGAGCCGAGGTACATACTCAAAAACGTATGCAACCACTTCTACGAAATGCCAGAAAACACCATTCGTGAGCAGACCTTTTGTTGTGGAGGCGGCGCGGGGCTGGGAACCGACGAAAACATGGAAATGCGTCTTCGAGGTGGTCTACCCCGGGGAAATGCAGTGAAGTTTGTACAAGACAAGTTCGGGGTCAACCAGTTGGCGGCCATGTGTGCCATCGATCGGGCCACCTTGGTTACCGTGTGTGATTATTGGGCCCCCGGAGTAGCCGTCACCGGTATTCATGAGTTGGTGGCCAACGCCATGATCATGAAAGGCGAGAAAGAGCGGGAGGTCGACTTCCGCTTGGAGCCGCAACCTCATTGGAGCTCCGGAGCGACGCAGGCTGCGGGTGAAAAGAAGAACGGGGCAGCGGAGGACCCTAGCAATGCATGATGCTGGCAAAGTGATCCTAGGACTGGGCATTTTTCTGGCTTTGGTCACGTTTCCCATTTGGTTTACCGTGGCCACGGGTAACTACGGTTATACTCCCGAGCTTCAAATGCCCGAAGGCTATACACAATGTGTCGAGTCAAAAGAGTACATGACCTCCTGGCACATGGACTTGCTCGATCAATGGCGGGATGAAGTGGTTCGCGAGGGCAAGCGTTACTACGTTTCGAAAACGTATGGCGATAAGCACGAGATGAGCCTGACCAAAAACTGCATGAAATGTCACAACGACAAGGCGCAATTTTGTGACAAATGCCACAATTATTTGGGTGTCGAGCCGTATTGTTGGGATTGCCACATCGAGCCCGAAGGGAACTGAGCCATGGACGACAGCAGAAGAAACTTTCTCAAGGTTGCGGGTTGCTCATTGTTGGGGGCTGCCTGGGGTGTGCCTATAGTCCGTGCAGTGAGTAAGAGTTTTACAACCGAGGCGGCGCCCGAAGCATTACGTGCCAAACAATGGGCCATGGTGGTGGATTTGAAAAGCTGTGAGCGTGATGACATACGGGCCGCTGCGGCCGAGGCGTGCCACCGTGAGCACAATGTGCCGTCCATCAAAGACGTCGAAGACGAGGTCAAATGGATCTGGAGTGAGGACTACGCGCATACCTTCCCCACCGAGATGCATACGTATACAGACGTTGCGTTGAGAAAAAAGCCGGTATTGGTTCTGTGCAATCATTGCGAACGGCCGCCTTGCGTGCGGGTATGTCCAACCCAGGCGACCTGGAGACGAGCGGACGGAATCGTGATGATGGATATGCATCGCTGCATTGGATGCCGATATTGCATGGTGGCTTGCCCGTATGGATCCCGCAGCTTCAACTTCAAAGAGCCCTGGAGCACAGAAGAGCGAAAAAAATTGAGCTCGGATTTTCCAACTCGGTGCAAAGGGGTAGTGGAAAAGTGCAATTTCTGCGCGGAACGGCTGGCTCTTGGAAAACCTCCTGCGTGCGTCGAAGCGGTCAGACAATTGCCGGACGCCGAAGAAGCTCTCGTTTTCGGCGATTTGGGCGATTCGAGCTCGCAGGTATCCATGTTGCTGCGTACCCGCCACGGCATCCGAAGAAAACCCAACCTGGGCACCGGTCCCCAGGTGTACTATCTGGTGTGAGGTCATCATGTTGGAGAATGCACTGCGTGGTGGTAAACGATATTGGAGCCTGCTGGCTCTTTGGTCGGCCCTGATTGTCGTGGGCGTTGTCGCATATTTGGTGCAGTACAATCGCGGGTTGACTGTCACCGGATTGAGCCGGGATGTGCCCTGGGGTTTTTATATCGCCCAGTTGACATTTCTGGTGGGAGTGGCGGCGTCGGCGGTCATGGTGGTGCTGCCGTATTATCTGCATAACTTCAAAGCCTTCGGAAAAATGGTCATCTTGGGAGAGTTTTTGGCCATCTCGGCGGTGGTCATGTGCATGTTGTTTGTATTCGTCGATATGGGTCAACCCATGCGGGTGCTCAATGTCGTGTTGCATCCAACCCTCAACTCATTGATGTTTTGGGACTTGACGGTGCTTTCCGGTTACCTGCTTCTCAATCTCGTCATAGCTTGGGTGACCTTCGGCGCCGAGAGAAAATCGATAGCTCCTCCCAAGTGGATCAAGCCTATCATCATATTATCCATTCCTTGGGCGGTAAGCATTCATACCGTGACGGCTTTCTTGTACTCAGGGTTGGAAGCTCGTCCGTTTTGGATGACCGCCATACTGGCTCCCCGGTTTTTGGCGTCGGCTTTTGCCTCCGGACCCAGCTTGCTCATCATCCTGGCGCTCATTGTAAGGCGCTACACCAAGTTCGATCCGGGCAAAGAAGCCATTCAGGCCTTGGCCAAGATCGTGACATATGCTATGACGGTGAATATCTTTTTCGTCATGGTCGAGATGTTTACGGGTTTGTACAGCGATATCCCGGAACACACCCACCATTTTCAGTACCTGTTTTTCGGGCTGCACGGCAAGAACGCGCTGGTGCCATGGATGTGGACTTCGCAGTTGTTGGCCCTGACGGCAGCCGTTTTGTTGATGTTTCCGGGCGTACGCCGAAATGAAGGTTTCCTGCCGGTGATTTGCCTGGCTGTCATTGTCGCCATTTGGATTGAAAAAGGCCTGGGCATGGTCGTCACCGGTTTCATCCCGTCTCCCATGGAGAAAGTCATAGAGTACAATCCAACCCTTCTCGAAGGTTTGATTACTGTGGGCGGGTACGGCATCGGATTTTTCATCCTGACCGTGTTGTATAAAATTGCAATATCCATCCGGGAAAAACTCGAGCAGTAAAAACACCTCCTGTCGGTTTGTACCACACGAAAATTCAGGGAAAGCTATCTTGAAAAACGGGGAAAAAAAAGTTGTTATTGTGGGAGCGTCTGCTGCCGGACTTCGGTGCGCGGCCAGGCTCGTCAGGCTGAACCCCTCTTTCCGGGTAACCGTTGTAGAAAAAAGTGATGTGTATTCTTATGCCGCCTGCGGTCTTCCGTATGTGTTGTCCGGGGATATCGAAGATATCTTGATGCTACGAAAAAGCAAGGACGGCATGCTGCGAGACAGCGGATACTTCAGCTCGGTCAAAGGTGTCGAGGTGCTCGCCGGATGGAACGCAACCCGGATCGACAAGCAAAAGAAACAATTGCACATTCAACAACAAACCGATCTTCGCACGCTTGACTACGACGGGCTCGTGTTGGCCACCGGAGCGCGGGCCAAACGTCTGCCTGGTTTGCCGGTACATCCGCGGGTTCGTACCTTTCATACGTACGAAGATGTCCGCCCGTTGACCGAGGATCTGGCCCACGGTCGAATAAAATCAGTAGCCGTCATCGGTGCGGGTCTGGTAGGTCTGGAGCTTACCGAAGCGTTTACGGCCATGTGGGGAGCCGAAGTAACCCTGTTGGAGGCCGGCTCGCATCCCTTGCCGTTCAGCGTGGACTGTGAAGTGGGCGGTTTGGTCGGAAAGGTGCTTGCGGATCAAGGCGTTGCATGTGTTTTCGATTGCCGGGTCGAGCGTCTCGAGGCTCATGACGGGGGTGTGAGGATCGGTTTACCCACCGGCACGATCGAGGTGGATGCCGTGATTGCAGCCTTAGGAGTATCCGCGAATGTGGATTTGGCTGCCGAAGCCGGCATTCGATTGGGCCGAAGCGGTGCGGTTGCGGTGGATTCGGATTTTCGCACTTCAGAGAACGACATTTGGGCTTGCGGTGATTGCATTGAGCAGGTGCATGCCTTGAGAAAGGATCCGGTTTGTATGCCGCTAGGCTCATTGGCCAATCGGCAAGGCAGAACCTTGGCCAACCTGCTGTCCGGCAGAAAGGATCGTTTTCCCCCCATCGTGGGTGCGACGGCGGTCAAGATTTTCGATTGGAATCTGGCGACAGTTGGAATCAACCGACAGGCGGCCGAGCAAGAAGGCTTACAAACCCGCAGCGCATGGGTGTCTATGCAGGATACTGCCGATTATTGGCCCGAGGTCAAAAACATATTTATTCAGATGCTTTACTCACCCGAATCCGAAAGGGTGTTGGGAGTGCAGGCAGTGGGTGAAGGCGAGGTCGTAAAGCGCATCGACGTGGCTGCTCAATTGTTGGCAAACCAAGCGGTGCTTGAGGATTTTGCCCACATCGAACATGCCTACGCGCCACCCTATGCCCCCGCATTGGAGCCGCTGGCAGTGGCCGCCATGGCGGCGTTGAACCAGCAAGACGGGGTGGAAGGTTTGTCTCCACTTTGTGACCTGCAAGCGTATGATTTGTTGGATGTCAGGCATGCATCGGAGGTTGAGAGCATGCCGGTTGGGTCCCAAGCCCCGCCCCTGCACGTGCCCCAACACGAAATCAAAAACCGCATTGCCGAGATTGAAAACGCTCATTCTTCGAATGATCGAACCAAACCCTGGATGGTGTTGTGTGCCCGAGGGGCTCGATCGGCCGAAGTTGCGCGTGGACTTGTTGGCAGAGGACTCGAGGCGTGCTATCTGGGTGGTGGATTGATTTGGCGGCGCTTGGCAAGCAAAGAGTCCGGCGAAGACTCCTAAAAGACGGGTAAAATCATGTATCCAGTTATGTTGCAGTTGAAAGGACGCCGCTGCCTGGTGGTGGGTGGAGGAGGCGTCGCGTTGCGTAAGGTGCAAGGGTTGCTCCAAGAAGGCGCGCAAGTGGTGGTGGTATCGCCGAAGCCGCTCGATACTTTGCTTGCCATGTCGAGTCAGGGTAGGTTGAGGCTCGAACTGCGCACTTATCGTCCCGGCGAGGTGGCGGACTATGTTTTGGTTTTTGCCGCCACCGACGATCGGGAAGTAAACCAAGCCGTTTATCAAGACGCTGAAGCCCACGGCGTATGGGCCAATGTTGCCGACGATCCTGAGTTGTGCTCGTTTCATTTGCCTTCGCGGGTGCGCAGGGGCGCTTTGCAGTTGGCTGTCGGCTCAGCCGGGCAGGCTCCGTTCGCCGTAAGAAGAATGCGTCAGATGTTGGAACGTAAATTTGGTCCCGAGTGGGCCGAGTGGGCCGATGCGGCCGCCAGGTTTCGAGCTTCGGTCATCAGTGCCGGTCGTCCTCGCGCCGATCAAGAAGCCATGTACGACGCATTTTTCTCGCAGACCATCGATCCTATGAGTCTCAAGGCGCGTGTGCCCTCGGCGTCTGAAGAAAGAGAGTGGTTGGCTTTGACATCCTGTCAATCCGAGTTTGGTGATGATGAGGAAATCTGCCACCAGACCAGCGCATCTCATGACAGTCGGAAAGGATTTGTGTCGTTGGTGGGAGCGGGTCCGGGAGATCCTGGATTGCTTACGTTGCGGGCTCGACAGAGGTTGATGCGCGCCGATGTGGTGGTGTACGACAATTTGGCTTTGCCGGCGCTGCCGTGTGATTTGCCGGAAAAAACCGAGCTTCATTGTGTGGGCAAACAGGCCGGTCATCATCCAGTCCCCCAGCACGAAATCAACGCCATGCTGCTTCGGCTTGCAGATCAAGGCAAAAGGGTGGTCAGGCTCAAGGGAGGTGACCCGTTTGTGTTCGGTCGGGGAGGCGAAGAAGCCGAGGCTTTGGCCAAGGCGGGTATCGCCTTTGAAGTGGTGCCGGCGGTGACCGCCGGGGTGGCGGTGCCCAGCTACGCCGGTATCCCCATCACCCACCGGCAGGAAGTGGTCCGAGTGACTTTTGTCACTGCGCACGAAAGTGAGAAGACCGACGGCCCGCAGGTGCGCTGGGATTTGCTGGGGCAGGATCCCCACGCTACTCTAATAGGCTACATGGGAGTAACCAGCTTGCCGCAAGTGGTGGAGCGATTGTTGCAGGCCGGCATGGATCCAAATACTCCGGCTGCTATGATTGAAAGGGGCACTACCGCCCACCAACGCTCGGTGATATCCAGTCTGTCCGATCTACCCAATGCGATCAAAAAAGCCGGAATGCGCCCACCGGGACTCTTTGTCATCGGCCCTACCGTCCGGCATGCCGGACGGCTGGATTGGTATGGCGGCAGACCTCTGGCTGGTCAGCGGCTTGCGATCATGGAGCCGTCCGGAAGCCTGGGCGGGCATCTGGAGGAAAACGGAGCCCAACTGGTGGAAGTATCCTATCCTTTGAGCCAAGCCGCCCGGGTGGTTATCGGCGCCATGCCTATCACCGGATGCGTGCTTCGGACCGAAAGCGAAGTCGAAGCGCTCGACGAAGAGCGTATCTCGACGGACTGGGGACCCGATGTCGTGGCATGGTGCCTGAGCAAGGAAGCCGCCGTGCGGGCGCGTGCATTGGGGTGGCCGATCGTAAAAGAATTTGCTATACTTCCCACACCTGAACAGGTCGTGCTCGCCATGCAATCGGCTTAATCAAAGCTGGTTGGGGCCGGGCGCCTTTTGGCAAGAACATACCAAGGAGTGCAGACATGAAAAGAGTTTTGCCGGTATTTCTGGCGGGGGTGTTGTCGACGGTTTTTTCTGCTTGCCCTGAGCATTCGAGCACCAGCTGTCCACTTGGATATTCGGAATGCGGCGATAAATGCGTGGATCTGGACACAGACGCAAAAAACTGCGGCGCCTGTAAAAAAGCTTGCGATACCAGCGAAGTATGTGTCACTTCGAGCTGTGAGCTGAACTGTCCTCCCGGACTGGAAAAGTGTGATGATTCTTGTGTCAACATACATTATGATCCCAAGCACTGTGGTGCTTGCAACAAAGCTTGTCAAATGGGCGAAGTGTGTCTGGAAGGATGTGTGGCTTTTTGCGCTCCCGGAGAAACCATTTGTGATGGAGCCTGTGTCAATCTCGACGATAACCCGAGCTACTGCGGTGACTGCGATACAACCTGTGGGGATGAGCAACTTTGTCGAGACGGAGGTTGTTTCGGATATCCCAACGGTTTTGCCGCCAAAGACGACTGGGGCGAGATCTGGGATGGGCTGCAACGATCGGCCAAGACCTGGGAAGAGGCCGATAAAACCTGCAAATCTTTGGGAGGCAGGTTGCCGACAGTGACCGAGCTGTATCGAAACAACGCCGCCACCGGCACCAGCAACATCGCGTCTCCCAGCGATGTCTCTACCTTGTGGACCCTGATCGTCTCGCACGTGCAACAGCCAGGCCGGGTTTCTGTAAGCTTGAGCGACGGAAAAATCGAGTACCATCCGGAGTCGGATGCGCTGTCCTTTCGCTGTGTGTGGCCGGATATCATCCGGGAGGAGTTTTCGGGCGACGCATGTTACGGCCCTCCGGGGGCCGAGTGTCGTCCCAATGGGTATTTTTGGAACGTGGATGCCTATGACAGACCGGCTCTGAGCTACCCCGCCGCACAACACGAATGTAACTTTTACTATGCGTCCATCCCCAGAGCGCGGGACTTACAAGAGATCGCCCAAAGAGGCATGGCCAACCCGACGAATCAGTGGCTTTGGACGTCGAGCGGCAAGTATTGGTACAGCGGTGGGTATGGTGTCGCGGTCGCCAAGGTACAATCCAACCCGCAACCCAACTGGGATTATGATCACAACACGAGCAGCGGCAGCTACTCTTGGGGTCATGCTCAAAGAAACTTTCGATGTATTGGAAAAAAATCCAAAGAGATTGGAAACCTCCCGTCCGATCCGGCCTGCCAGCATGATGCCTGTTTCACAATAACACAAAGAAGATCCCGCCTGATTGCGGACAACAAAGATCGCCCGGCTGCCGATTGGGCCCAGGCGGCCGAGACCTGCCGGAAGCTGGGTGGATCGCTCCCGAGCTTTGACGAAATCGGAGATCTGATCCAAGCGGGCTGGGAAAACGGATCGGATGCCTGGATGTGGGCCGGCCAGCCTGTGTATTGGTCTGATGGAACCAATGGTCATTATGGAACCTGGTTGTACAAATGGTCCGGCAAGGGCGGCCTCAACTGGTTTCCCATCAATGGAAACGGCGCCTATTTTGCGGGCATCGCGGTAACCCCATCCGCTACCCAGCGAATCTACCGCTGTATATGGCACGAGACCTTTGAGGATGTATCAGACCCTGGCCAGTGCGGTCCGGGAGAAAACCGTGTGTTTGACGCGGACGGCTTTGCGTGCAAGGCGGTTGTCAAGGGTACTTCGTGCGATACGAACGGAGCCAACTGCAAAGCCCATCCGGGAGGCAAGGAGTATCTCGATGCTTGGCATAACGCTTGGGACTTGAGTCATCGCGAGCAAAGGACATATCTTGATGCCAAAAAAGTGTGCGAAAGCATCAACGGTCGTTTGCCGACCGCCTCCGAGCTGTCTCGGCTGGTGGCAGCGGAAAACCCGACGGACTATTTATGGACCTTGGTGCCTTCTTACCAGGATGATCATCACATTGTGGTGCGACTGTCGGACGGAGGGATATCCGCCACCAACATCTCATCGGATACCAAACATTACTTCAGATGTATCTGGCCGGCATCCAAGGGGGATGTCTTCAGCGGTTCCGCCTGTCACGGTGATGCCTTAGCGCCTTGTTTTCAAACCCTTTTGGGTCGCTACACCGTGGACCAGCAGGATCGCCTCCCGCTACCCAACGCCGCGGCAGCCTGGGAGTGTGCCTTTTACGGAGGTAGGCTTCCGGATATGGACGACTTTGCAAGCCTGGTGCACGCCGGTGCTCCAAATGGGTCGAACAATTGGCAATGGCTCTCGGTGCCTGCCTACTGGCATTCCGCAAATTGGGGTTTGTTTTTAGGTCGATGGGAGGGGAAGGGCCTAGAGACTTGGAAGTTTGACTATTCTGGTTGGGGTTCGCTGTGCCAGGAATCAGACAACAGAGCTTTCAGATGTATATATTCTGATATGTTGGAGTAAGGACTTCCTTCTCAAGATGCTTTCGCGTCGTTTTAATGGAGCATAAGATCAAAATCGTCATCCTGGAGATGTGTAGAACCAGGATCCAGTAATGATCAAACCGCTTAGAGAGAGTCGTATAAGTCGTTCCAGAGAGGATTGTTTTTTTCAATCAGAGCGATTTTCCAAGCACGTTTCCAATGTTTGAGTTTATTCTCGCGAGCAATGGCATATGATGCGCTTTGGTGCAGTACAAAATACACCAATTTGTGTACAGCATATTTTTTGGTGAATCCATCAGCTGTACTGTTTCTGTGGTTCCAACATCGTTTGGCCAGATCGGAAGTTACGCCTATGGAAAGAAGCTTTTTCGCCTCATAAGCACCGACGCTGGAATATGTTCGTTGGAAAATGCAAAATGTGTTGTTGAGGCAGGCAAAGATTATTTGTTTTGCATCAAAAACGACCAGCCTCATAGCCGAAGCAAAGCGCATTCTTGAAAACAAGCAAGAAGTGTTGGCTGAGACTGTAGACATCGTAGGCAAATACCAGGTAATTCGACGTCTGTACCTGACCGAAGTAATGGCAAATTATTTACTCGCCAGTTGCATAAAATGCCGTCATCCTGGATAGATTCTATCCAGGATCCATTGTTAAAATTATAGATTCTGGCTTAAAGCATGCAAGAATGACATTGTTTCCAAAAGCCACAAAAAGTTAAATCCCGGCTCAATCAAATATATGCACACAGTTTGTTGTAGTCAGCTAATTTCGTGCGCCCTCAATACGTCGTTATATGCAACGTTGGGGTATACTCAATACAACAGGGTAAAAATTGGATCTTGTGTCAGAAATACCTTCGAACAATCCAATACCCATATAGAAGGCCTATGAACCCCAACCTGGTTGTACGATAGGGATTTTGGTGGGTGGGGCCCCATACTTCAGGAATGACGAGGAGGTTGCCATGGAATACATTTTCAAAAGCATGTTGTGTGGACGCCTATGTGGTGATTGTTTGGAGCCATTATCGCAAGTGGATGTGCTTTTGTACCGGGTTCGAGACAAGAGACGGGTGGCCGCTTTGGCGACGGCGAATCCGAAAGAAACTTTTGCCATATTGGACGACAAGGCCGTCAAGGCCAAAGCCGATGCCTTGTTGGCGCAAGCCCGCACAGACGATTCGGGGCGCTGTGAGCTTGTACTGGGTGAGAACCCTAAATACGAGGGGGAGGCTTTTGAGGTGGATGTGCGGTTGAGCCGGATTGCGGGAGTTGCGAATGATGAGAAAAATTCTTTCAAACCGGTTCAGTTTACATTGACCACCCTCCAGCCCCAATGGCGGCAAACCAACCATGGATGGGCGGCGGCCTGGAAGTATTGCCTGCCGCAACGTTTTTGGTGTGCCATACGGGCTCTTTTCGACGCTTGGGTCATATGTGGAAGGATTGTGGATTGCGAAACCCAGGCGCCGGTTCCGGGGGTGAAAGTCACGGCGTATGACGCCGATTGGATTCAGGATGATGTCCTAGGCTCGGCGATGACAGACGGCAACGGGTATTTCAGGATCAATTACCAATCGATCGATTTTCGACAAACGCCTTTATCTCCTCCGATCTTTTGGGAAATGGTTGGTGGACCGGATGTGTATTTCAAGATCGAGACACTGGGCGGCACGGTCTTGCTGGAAGAACCGCGTTCGCGAGGACGTCAGGGCGACAGAGAAAACATCGGTCATTGTTTTTGTGTAGGCCTATGCGTCAAAGACGTGGTGGATATATATGAGCAACCACAATTTACGCATGTTGGCGATTTCAACATCTCGGCAGACATCGATCCGATCAGTGGACTCACCAACAAGTCCAAAGCCGGCCATGGTGGACCAAATTACGGATTTTTTCATTCGCTCAAGCTTCGAGGTTATTGCCCCAAGACATTACCTGCAGATCCTACCAAGCCCATGCATTATCGCTTCTTGTATATCGATCCGGATACCGCTATCGAAACACCGGTGACCGGAAACCTGGTAGGCGAGGTTGTCTTGGGCGCCAGGATCGTTCCTTGGGATCAATTCGGAGTGGGGGTACAACCGACCTACCAAGACATCATCATCAAGGGCACCGGTGCGGTTTCTCCCGCAGACAGTAATCCGACTCCACCGGTCGTACCTCCGGGAACCCCCTGGGGACCAGTCCCTCCCCATATTCTCGTGCCTGACATCCAGGGATGGGTCCGGGTCGATCAAAAAGCCTTGGATGGAGGATTTTACGGGTCGCTGCTTCGGATCGTAACCAACAAGATTTCTTCCTTGATAGGTGGAAACGCACCGGTTCCGGGCGCGGGAAACAATCCGGCCGGGGTTGCGGTAAACGGCAAGATCTTGACCCTGATATATGAGACTGCAACGGATCCATCCGATCCGACGACCCATAACCGTCAAATGTTACAGGCCAGATTGTTGGTCAACAACTGGATCGAGGTGAGAGAATTAGGGATACAACAATTTATCAGCGGCAGCTCGGGCAGTTGCACGCCTTTGTCCACTGACTTGGATATTTTGCACACTGCCGATCATCAATTGTTACATAGTTGGAGCATGAGCATCACCAGCGCTGCCGGCATCCCCGGCGGTGCGCCTGTGTTGCCCGGTGGATCGGGTCCCAGAGGTGGGTTCGGCGTCCATCATCTGGATATCTCGAGTTGGCCGAGTTGTTCCTATCAGTTGCGCCTGCACACACGCCGGGCACTTACCGATGGTGAAATCGATGATGACACGAATGACACTCTGATCACATTTTGTCTGTAAGCTCGAGAGAGATTTTCTTACTTGTCTCCAATGCCTCTACATCGTGGCTCATGCAGTCGTGTGCGAACTGAAAATCGAGTAAATATGAGCTTGTCCCCCGTGCGCGCGAAGCGCAGGTGGTTTCGAGAGTCTTCCAATCAGATCCATCGGATTTCTCCCACATGCATCTATCTCGGATCAATTTCTGAGTTGCTCGATCTGGTTTTGGATTTTGATGGTCCAGTCGGTTTGACCGGTCGAGCCTGCCAAGCGCAGAGCTTTTTCAAAATGCATGCCGGCTTTGGAACGATCGCCCTGGACCATCAATGCCCGGGCCAGATTGTAATGGGCGAGCATGGCCTCGGGCGCCAGTTGGACTGCTTGGGTCAGGTGAAAAACAGCCCTGTCGGTTTGTTGTTTTTCAAGTTGGATGACTCCCAGGTTGATGTGTGCGTCGATGTTGTCCGGATCGAGCTGGATGGTTTTTTCGAAATAGTCCAGGGCTTCATCGAGTTTTCCCCGGCCGGCTAGGACAAATCCCATCTGAAGGTTGATCTCGGGATCCCAGTCGTTCCATGAGAGGGCTTGGGAGAGCAGGGTTATGTCTTTTGTGGTGACGGAACGCTGGAACAAATAGGTCGCCATGATCTCGCCCAAGTTGTGTTTTCGAATTTCCTCGGCTTTGTTCAGGTCGTTCTCATCGATTTCTTGGAGGCTGCCGGCTTGCAAGGGGCTCAAGTGCCGATGGATGATTGCCAGGATGTCTTGAGGAGATCGGATTTGTTGGTGTCTTGCGGTGGCATACTCGAGGGATGGAAGCGTATCGGTGTAGATGGTTGCCCCGCGTGTCATCTCGGCAAGCTTTTGACTGTTGCTCAAGAAACCGGCTAGGACGACATGGGGTTGGTTGAGCCAAAACCTCGGCCCGCCCCAGTATGCGTACTTCAGATCTTCGAAAACGGCTCGGTTTTCATCCAGCAGTCCGAGCCGGTTTTTTGTCAAAACGGGTTCCCGATCGACCGATCCCATCAACAAAAGCTCGTAGGTGTTATAATACAACACGCTTTTTGGAAATACCTCGAGAAAGCTCGCGATGACGTTTTGAAATTGTTGGGGATCGAGAAATCCGATGGGTACAAATTGCGCAACCATACCGGCCGGGGCGAGCTTGGTTCGGATGTTTCGATAAAAATCTATGGTGTAGAAAGAACTCAAGCCGGGTCTGAACACCTGGCCGACCTCGATAGATATGATGTCGTAGGTTTTGTCGGTGTGGCTGAGGTAATTTCGGCCGTCTTCGATGATGAAGTGCGCCCTCGGATCTTGCATCCATCTGGAATCAAAATGTCTTTCGAGCAAAACCAGCAACTCCCGTTCAATCTCGATGCAGTCCAATCTCTCGATGGGATAGAGTAGAAACCGGCTGGCGGTCTGTCCGACTCCCAAACCCACCACCGCGATATTCTTGGGATTGGAATGCAAAAGCATGGGAATATGGGCCGCCATGATTTGGTGGCTCTTGCGATCCTGTCCTTGCCAGAGTCGATCGATTTTGAGTAATGTTTGGTTGCCGGCGCGTACCACCGCGAGGTGGGAGCGCAGGCCTTCACGAAATTCGACCAGATTTCCTTCTGCGGCCAGATAATCTTTGGGAAGTTGGGTATCCAGGATCGAAGGTATGAAATACCAACACAACGCACATGCCGCCAGGACCGGGATCTTTCGTATCAATCGGGTGTCTCGATCCAACCACAACCAGGCGATGGCGCCTATGGCGACGCTCATGCCGGTGGAGAGCAACAAGGATGCCTGCAGGCCCAGTCCCGGAACCACCAAAAAGCCCAAAAGGAGCGAGCCGAGGATGCCGCCCAGAGTGTTGATGGCGGTCATTTTTCCGACCTGGACTCCGGCGAGCTTGGGAGTATCCAAAACCATGCGGATGGCCAGTGGATAGGACATGCCGGAAAGCAGCGAGGGTACCAATAAAACAGCGAGAAATATCTTGATTTGACTTGCGGCCTGTTGGGTGTCGGTAAGATCTTTCCAACTGTCGGCCGGCAGAAGCAAGACAATTAATATGCTCATCCCGGTCAGAAGGTGCACGGAGCCGAACAACAGTGCCCGCCGTCGGGTGCGATCTGTAAATATAGCCGCTATCAAACTGCCTACAACGATGCCGATGAGTGTAATGGCCAGGGTCAATGTGTAGGTAAAAACCGTGTTATGGATGATAAGGGAAAAAAACCGGGTCCAAATGATTTCGTTGCCCAAAGCCACAAATCCAGATAGAAAAAACAATATCCCGACCAAAAAAATCCGGGTGTGCTGATGCCTTTGGTCGAGCCGATCGAGTTGCTTTTTCAGGTGGATCTTTGGGGATGGATTTTCCGATATTGTTGGTGTCCGCAGGTTGGTTTGGATCCGAAGAACAGCCAGACCGATCAATATATTTACGGCTCCACCCAACCAAATGGTTTGATCGACTCCGATGGTCGGTATCAAAAAATAACCACAAAACAGACAGCCGATCGCAGCGCCGAATGTATTGATGCCGTAAAGTAGGCCCACGGAAAATGTGATTTTGGATTCCTGTCTCACGTATTGTTTGCAAAACAAAGGTAAGGTGCCTCCCATCAGCAGACAAGGCGGCAGGAGCAATCCGGCCACAATCACCAGGCGGCCGATCGAAAGCAGCTCGAAGTGGTTTTCGAGCCAGGGATAAAATAAACCAAACAGACCTTCGCCCAAATCGAAACCGATTGGGTTTACCAAGGCCAAGCCGCCCACCAAGATCTCCAACCACGCATAGACTTTGAGAGGGCGGGTGATTTTTTGGGAGTAGTTGCCGAAAATATAGCTGCCGAGGGCCAGTCCGCCGAAAAAGACCGCCAACACGGTGCTGATGGCTAATGTGGTCGATCCCAAGGATACCGAAGCTTTACGGATCCAGCAGATCTCGTAAACCAGCCCGACGAAACCAGAGAGAAAAAAACAGCAAACAGCCAATATATCTTGTTTTTTTAGAATGTTAAGCATGGGATTGGGGGTTGATTTCGACATGGGGCCATATCCTACGATCTGGATGAATAAAAATCCATACGAATATGGCGACTACCCCCGGTATCATGAAAAAGTCGCTCGATACGAAAATCGGTTTGTCTTTGCGATCTGGCCTGAAAATCAACGGATCCGATCTCTTTTATCTTTGTAGTGCTCGGGATACAGTTGGGATGCGCATTGCGGGCAGAGCGTATGGGTGAAGGTGGCCTTCGAGTGGTTTTGGATGTATTTTTCCACTTGTTCCCAGTTGCCTTTTTCGTCACGAATCTTGAAACATTGCGCGCAAATGGGTAGCAGACCCTGCAGGGTTTTGATATTGGCTAAGGCTTCTTGGAGCCTATCGATGAGGCTTCTGCGTTCATGTTCTCTGCGCAGGCGCTTGGAAATATCGTAACCGATGGAAAGCAGTCCGATGGTGTTTCCATCGGTATCCTTGAGGGCTTTTTCCCACCATTCGATGTGCAGCTTGCGTCCGTCTTTACATCGGATCTCGTTGACATTGCCTTGATTTTGGATGTTCGACAATGCGTTTGTGAATCTTGTTATGACCTTCAAGGTGTCTTGGTGAGGTAGAAATGTATCGAACCAATTTCGGCCGATGATTTCATCGGCTCGGTATCCGGTTAGGTTTTCGAAAAACGGATTCACTTTGATGATTCGGCCGATCTTATCCAATACCAAGATGATGGTTTGGGCGGTTTCTATAATGCCGTCTGCAAAATCTTTTTGTCTTTTGTAAGACTGCTCGCTGGATTTCAGTTCGCGCAGCAACAAGCCGTAAGGCTTTTCGAGCGCCGTGGTAACAATGGCTTTGTAGAGAAAGTAAAACGACAGTATCTTCAATCCGTGACCGATGTAATTGACCGGATCGAATACCGATACGTACAGAGTTACGGCAAACTCGGAGAAGATGGTCATGGTTATCGACAGGATCAACCATTTTTGTACATCTTTTTCAAACAACGTGGGTTTCTTTCCAAGGGCGAAGATCGAATACAGCAACAAAGCACAAATACAATACTCGGTCAGTCTCTTGAAAGTGGTGATACCGGATGTGGGGTTATAGGCTTCGGGAAAAATTTCAAACGGCCAAACCATGAAACCCAGAAACCCGGACAAGATCAAGTAGGCCGAAAACAAAAGTGTGACGTTGATTTTCCGTCCGGCCAGAAGGGCGGCAGTGAAAAACGTGAGGCCTTCCAGCGCGCGCGCAAGCAGCCAAAACTGGATGGATTGATTGAATTCGAGCTCTCCTTTAAAAGGGCTCATGTCTTTATGCGACAGGGTGTGTAAAAGATCGAAGACCGCGATAAAAAGACAAGCAATGCCGATTTGCTTGAGAAAATGATTTTCAATGAACTTTCGAGTGTTCCACACTATGACGAATATGCTGCATGCTACAATGATCGAGAAGAACTCTGCGATGGTATGAAGCAGGAAGTGATTGTCGGCTGCAAAGATCAGCAGGATGGATGCAGTCAACAAGCCTGCCAGCAGAGGAAAATACCTGCCGGATTGATCCAAGCTTTTCATTCGGGCCCCCATGACATCGGGTTGCTTTCCCCCCCGGTCCGAAGCATTGGTCGTATATGCGGTCTGCCGGCCATGTTTTGTTCGATCGATGCGGTGTATTAAGAAAAAAACCGCTCGACCGACAGGACATCGCGCCAGCTCAACCCCCGTGTTTTAACTGACCGTGCTTACCAGTGTAACTAGAAATCTTAGAAAAAGCAACTTGTTGGGGCGAAAAACGATCTCATTGATTTTGCAGATTGCCGACTTCGGATTCGACCGCATCGAGGATTTGTGCGGATTGGACGACCTCTTTCATCTTGGTGTGATCGGGGTACAAGGGCCGGTCCTCGCCCAAGTGCTCGACATGTTCTCTTACGATTTTATGGGCGACGGAGACACCCCGGCCATGCTCGAATTCGCGGAAGTCCAATGCTTGGGCCGCACCCATGAACTCAATTCCCATTACACCATAGGCGTTGTCCAGAATTTGGTGGTTTTTGATCGAAGTGTTCATTCCCATCGAAACGAAATCTTCTTGGTCGGCGGCGGCCGGTATGGATTGAATGGAAGCGGGCGCCGACAGGATGCGTTGTTCGACGATGAGAGAGTCGGCCGTGTACTGTGACAACATCATGCCCGAAAACATTCCGGCGCCTTTGGTCAAAAAAGACGGCAATCCCACACTCAAAGCCGGATTGGTCAAGCGGTTGAAGCGCCGCTCAGACAATACACATACCATGGTCACGGCAGCGCCGACCATGTCCATCGGTAGGCTGACCGGAGTGCCTTGAAAATTGGCACCGGTGAGCGTGAGCCTATCTTCGGGGATGAAGATGGGATTGTCACCGACTCCGTTGAGCTCACATTCGACTTGCCGAACGGCGTGGGCGACCGCATCGTGGGCGGCGCCGATGACTTGCGGACTCGATCGCATGGAGTAGGCATCCTGCACCTTGATCTTGAGCTTTCCAGTCTCGAGATCGGAACCCCGAATGCAGGCCATGATGGAGTTGGCGCTGCGTAACGCGCCCGGGAAACCCCGTACCCGGTGAAGCCGCGGATCATACGGTTTGAGATTGGCCAGCAAAGCTTCCAGGGTCATGGCGCAGGCAATTTCGGCTTGTTTGAGAAATCTGTTGATATCATACAGTTGGATGGCCGCCATAGCGGTGAGCAAATTGGATCCGTTGATGGCCGCCAAGCCATCTCTGGCCTTGAGGCCGGGTATGGGGATGCCGGCTTTTTCCATGGCGGCGCGGCCGGGCAGACGTTGACCGTTCAGGTAGGCTTCGCCTTCACCCATCAATAAAAGCGCGATTTGCGACATCGGGGCCAGATCGCCGCAGGCACCGACCGATCCTTTTTGACATACTACCGGAGTCACTCCCCGGTTGAGCATCTCGATTAAAGTCAGAGTAATTTCGGGCCGGCAACCCGACATACCGTGGGCATGGACATTGATCCGGCCGAGCATGGCGCCGCGTACGTACTCGATGGGCGCCGGATCGCCGATTCCGGCGGCATGGTTGTAAATCAAGTATTTCTGAAATTGTTCTACTTGTTCGTCGTTCAAAACAACTTCCGAAAACTCGCCGATGCCGGTATTGACCCCGTACATAATTTCGCGAGCTTGGATTTTCTCCTCCAACATAGAACGACATATCTTGATGCGTTCATGGGCGTTGGGATCGAGCTCGACTTTCTCATTATGTCTCGCGACGGCCACCAGCTTTTCGATGCTCAAACCCGAACTATTTATGACGATTGTCATGTCAATGCTCCTTTTGGGGGTAAAAGATCAAAAACCGTTCGTATCGAGTTTGGTCAAGATCCAAGCTTGAAGTCTTTCGGGTTTCGACCAAAGTTTTTCGGTTTCGGCCTGCATGCCGTCATGATCGTTGGGGTAATGAAACGAATGAATAGAAACGGACGAACGCTTACTACTGAAAAGCTTTTCGGTAGGCAGAAGGGCTTGTTCCGTAACGTTTTGAAAAACTGATGGAAAATTGAGACAGAGTCGAAAACCCACATTGCAGCGCAATATCTGTAACCGATTGGGTTGCAGATTGGAGAAGTTTTCTGGCGCGTTCGAGGCGAACCGACAAGAGATACTGCAGAGGGGAGCGACCCAGCTCTTTACGAAACACCCGGGTGAAATTGGATCGGGACATATGCGCGCATTTTGCCAGGAGTCGAACAGATAGATCCCGGTCGAAATGGGCGTGAATGAGTTCGACCGCCCGGTTAATCTCCTGCCGGATGGTCTCGCGCTGGTGGGTTTGCTTGAGTCCCAGCATTTTTCGAATGATTTCATGGGTGATTTTTGTAGCCAACGACTCCAGGACCACTTGTCGGGCGGGTAGTTGGCATTCGAACTCATTCATGAAATCTTTGAGCAAAGCGATCATGCGGGTGTCGAAGGCGAAGGAAACATTTCGAAAGTTGGAGTCGGATCTGTGATAGTACTGCCATTGCCGCTCAAAAAACTCTTTGTCGATGAAAACCGCGATGTAGCGAAAAATTGAATCGGTGCGCAGTTGATGATGTCGTACTCCCGGGTAGAGAGCGTAAAAATTACCCCGTTTGGTGTGAATGGTTTGGTTTTCGATCCTCAATTTGCCTCTATCATCCAAGGCAAAGTCGAATGAATAGGCTGGATGGGCGTGGAGATGTTTCAATCCCGCCATGCAGGGACCCACCACGGGTACGAGCAGTCCAATGGGATAAGACACGTAACAATCGACAAACCGGAGCTGATCCGTATGCACCTCTCCCATCAGTTTTTGGGCTTCCTGCAACCAGCAAGAGCGATTCGACATCGGCGTATGGGTGAGACCTTCCAACATAAGAATTGAAAATACCTAAAAACCCGACTTTCTGTAAAGCCCCAAAATGCAGGCCGGCAACAAATTCAGCTTTGATGTGTATATTGAAATATGGTCGAATACACCTGATGTGTCGGGAAAACTTCAATACATCATACGGTTTGCCGTGTTGGAGTGAACGGGCCTGCCGGGACGGAAACGGACGGTTTATTGTACAGTGATGTCGTCGAAAGCCATACCGTCGGTATTGATCCCATAATTGTCGGTTTGTTGAAACTTGACCACGAAAGTATGGGTAAACTCGAGGTCGAATTGACTTGCCAGTTGTTGTAGATCGAGCGAAATCTCCGTCCAGGTGGAGCCGGCGCCTACAAGATTATATACTTTGAAAAAGGTCGCACCGCCATTGTTCGAAATAAATACGCCGTCTTCAGCATGATTTTCGTCGTTGAACTCCTTCCACCAAAACTTGAGTTGTGCTTGGGTATGATCACTGAGATCGAGCCGCAACCAGGCTTCATTGATCGAGTAGGTGCCCTTGGAGCCGTCGTCCATGGTCAGATGATACGTGCCGGACTTAGGTGTAAAAGACGGGGTGACTTGGATCCGGCCGAATGCGGTGGAGCTTTTTGTCGACCAGTATGAATCCAAAGATCCACTTTCAAATCCGGTGCTGTAGGGTAACTTCGCGTAGTGTTCGGGTGCAGGCTGCGGTACGGTTACGCTGAGGTCATCGAAAGCCATACCGTCGGTATTGATCCCGTAGTTGTCGGTTTGTTGAAATTGTACCACGAACGTGGCATTGAGCTTGAGGCCGTTTTCATGAGCCAGTTGATCCAAGTCGAGAGCGATCTCTTTCCAACTCGAGTTTCCCGCCGTAAGGCTGTAAACTTTCGTGAAGGTATTCCCTCCGTTGTCCGAGATGAATACACCGTCTTCAGCATGACTTTCGTCGTTGAACTCCTTCCACCAAAACGTAAGATCCACTTGTGCCTGGTTGGAAAGATCGAGATACAGCCTGGCCTGGTTGATGGAATAAGTGCCTTTGGATCCATCGTCCATGGTCAAGTGGTAGGCGCCGCTTTTGGGGCCGTGGTTGGTTGTAAGCAGGACTCGTCCAAATTGTGTGTCGCTATGTGTTTTCCAGTGCTTGTCCAGAGTGCCGCTCTCAAATCCGGTGGAGTAGGGTATCTTTGCATATGGATTATACGGTACGGCATGCACCGTCGGGGATGCTTTCGATTCTTCTTGGCTGGAATTCAGTGCGGTAACGTAATAATAATATGATGTGTCGTTGTTCAATCCATTATCCGTATGGGTGCTTTGGATGACATTTGCGATCGTCGTATAGGGGCCGCCCGGCGCCAAGCCGCGGTATACTTTGTATCCACTCAGGTCTGGCTCTGAGTTGTCCGCCCAATCCAAACGAATCATGCGGTCGCCGGCCTCGGCTGCCAACTCGGCCGGGGGCTCCGGCGGATTGCTGGTATCAGGATCGCCTCCCGAGACCACCAAGGCATAATCGGCATCCAGAGAAGGAGTTTCAATATGACCATCTTGAACAATTTCGTCACCCAGCACTTGAATGCGCCAGCTGCCGGATTCGGGGTTTTGGATGAAAATATTCTCCACCGTATCGATGGTGTTCGGGTTGCCTGCGGGGCGGGACCAATTTCCTTCGAGCAATCCATGGTTGCCCCAATACACGACGCCGCTCGGGCTGATGGCTTTCAGCGTCAGATCGTTGATCCGGTGTTGGGCCGCGGATGGGACGCCCGGAGGATCGGCATACACTAAAGTAGCCCTAAGTGGTTGATCTCCATGTGTAATAATCGTGTAAGTGTGGACTTGTAAAGGCTCGAGCACGGCGCTTTCATTAATAAGTATCGGAAACCTCCATCCATGTGTCTGGGCGGTTTCATAGAGGGTCTTTATGTCGGGCACACCCCATCCTTGGTGAGTGCGGGTAAGGTTGTGTTCGGTTCCGCTGAAAGCATAACGATACGCCGAATGAATCATGAGCGCCTTGGCCGTGGTAAAATGGGGGCGAAAATCGAAAACGTCTCTACCTTTTCCAGGTCCTCCGTCGAAAATTCCGTCGGCCCACATTTGAAACAACAAACCGAACATTCCCGCGGTTGCCGGGGTCGCGCCGCTGGTGCCGCCGAAATTCGCGTAGCGGCTGTCACCGGTATCGTCCGTAGTCCAAATCGTTCCGTGTTGGTTGGACAAATCGGGTTTGATGCGGCCGTCTTCCGCCGGTCCGATGCTTGCGGATTTCCAGTAATCGTTTGAACGATCACGATCGTCGCTGCCGTTGTGGATGCCGCCGATCGATACGGCATTTTTGGCCCAGGCTTCCGGGCGGGATCTTCGGGTTCCTTCGTTGCTTTGTGATTGGGTGTAGAGCAAATCCAGCTCGAAAAGGATTTGATCGATCTCGGCCGAAACAGTCGTATAGCTGGTGGTTTGGGTATGACCCCAACTGGATGTTTGAAATACGCCTCTATGGGGTCCTTTGGGGTTTACCAATTCGGATGCCTGGGTGTATCTGTCGGTTCTTCCTCCATATTCTTTCAGCTCGATGTACCGGGACGCAAACAAGGGCTGCTCGGCGTCCGGCAAGAGGCCCCGGGCGGTGGGATCTCCTGTGCCGTTTCCGAATACGATACCATATACCGGAGTTCCGTGGTTGAAGTCCGAGGGGTTGTTCTTTGTATGGAAAAGCGGGGGGTTTTTCTGAAAATCTTGGTGGGTGTCCCTAAGTCCATCGTCGAAAACCTGACCACGGACGCCTTGGCCTGAGTAACCGGCCACGGTTTCGACAAAGTTTGCGCCTTGGAGATCTCGGATATCATCTATGTCATGGCCGGTATCGGTCCAAAGCTCGATATACAGAACTTGGGGGTTTTTGGAAAGCACAGCCAAAAGCTCCACATCCATTGAAGCCGAAAGCACACGAGTCGGGCCCAGGCAATGCACCTTACCGCCCCGCTCAGTGATTTGGTTTGCAATTGTGTCCTGCATCCCGTTTTTCAACACCATGATGTTGTATTTTTGTAGGTTTCTAGGTTTTTGCTCTAAAACTTCTTCCAGGCCGTCTTCCAAACGATACATCGGTTCGTACAATCCGACCCAACGGACAAATTCCAGGCGTTCGACGTTTTGCTTGACATACGGGTTCATCAAGACAATCAGGGCTTGATCGGGTAAAGGAACTCCAACCTCTGCACCCAACGACGTGAGCCTCTCTTGGTATTGCGCCAAGGCTTGGGTGTAAAATTGCACAATGTAGGCTCTTTTCCCCAGGCTGGTTTGGGTGGCATGCCGAAGGTGAACCGGGGCTGTAGGTACAGTAACCAGCGGATCGAAAACCGCTTTTTTCAATCTTATTTCATTTCGTTGGGGAAATCTACGGCTGAATTGCACGCCATCCAGGCTGATTTGGTACGTCGCGTCCGCATGCAAAATGATCCGAACGTCGGATCCGGCAATTTGTATCGATTTGTCGACACCGAGCCCGCCGCCGGATCCGTATGAGCAAGAGTCAAATAATATTGAGGGGATAAGTAGGAGTACGCCGATTGCAATAGTCTTCATCCTTGTGCTCTGTTTTCTCACCCCCCTGGTTTCTAAGGCCGCGGTTCGGCGAATTTGACTTTTCCCGATAAGTTGTCAATCAAACTCCGAAGTATTCGCCGATACGCATGAATCTAAAATAGAAATCAACCACTGTTTTGAGAAGCAATCCTTGCTGTGAAAAACAGCCATACACGCAGTGGTTGTATCTTACACTTTACTAACCGAGAGCCGTTCATATATATTCCCTGGTTTGGAAAACAGCTATGGATGTACATGCTGCTTTGGCGCCGGTTTTTGGGATCATCATCGCCCGCGATGCTGCCAGAGCCGGCTATATGATATGGATTGATGCGTACTCCACATTGGCTTGAATTAAAATGTTTTCAATGGTTTGGGCTTGATCACCGTCGATCCGGGCGCATACGCCGCAGTCCGAGCTCAAATGGCGGGGTACGGGTATCAATCTGCAGACGAGTTGTTGATCTTTCAGTACTTTTTCAGCCCTGAACGCATGGTTGCTGGTATGGAATAAGATAACTGTATAGGTTGCTGCGTTCATGGTTTGATGCGCGTCAGGTTTGCGACCGCCCGGAGGGCGGTTTCGATGTGATCCATGGTTGTAAACATGCCGGGTGCAAATCTGACCGTACCTTTGGGGTAGGTACCGATGGTGCGATGGGCCGAGGGCGCACAGTGTAACCCGACCCGGCAGCAGATCTTGTATTGGGTATCCAGCAAATACCCGGCTTCAGATGGCTGCATGTTGTTGAGGTTGAAGGAGAGTGTCGTGGTCTGCCGATCACTGCGGCCGGGGCCGTAGACGGTTACTCCGTCCGTGGTTGCCAGGCCGTCTATCAATATTTGGGTCAGTTTTTGGTGGTGTCGGCGGATTTTTGCGACATCCTTTTCTCGAATCCAGTCCACCGCGGCGCAAAGTCCTGCCAAACCCACTGCATTGAGGGTGCCGCTTTCAAATGCATCCGGTAGATGGCCGGGTTGTTCTTCGCTGGCCGAGTTGCTGCCGGTGCCCCCGCGTTTCAAGGGTCGCATTGACGTCGCATCGACCCTGTCGCCGATGAGAAGACCGCCGGTTCCAGTCGGGCCGAGGAGCGATTTATGACCGGTAAAGGCCAGGAGATCGATTTTGTCTGATTTCATATCGATGGGTACGCAGCCGGCGCTTGCGGCCGCATCGACCAGAAAGAGCAGATCGTGCTCTCTGGCGATTCGTCCGATCTGTGCAATGGGTTGCAGGGTGCCGACGATGTTGGATGCGTGGCTGGTCGCAATGAGTTTCGTGTTGGGGAGAATTTGCTTTTGAATGTCGGTTGGATCCACCAATCCGGTTGGATCGCAGGTTACCACACTCAACCTGACGCCGTGATGTTCAAGCCGGCGCAGCGGGCGCATGACGGCGTTGTGCTCCATCGAAGTAGTGATGATATGATCTCCGGGGTCAACAAGTCCCAGCAGGGCCAAGTTGAGGGCTTCGGTGGCATTGGGTCCGAAAACCACCTTGAGTGGGTCGTCGGCTCCAAATAGTGTGCATAATGACTCACGGGTTGCGTTGATGATTCGACCTGCCTGGATGGATAGATGGTGGCCCGAACGGCCGGGATTGGCTCCAACGTTGGTGAGGAAATTCAACATGGCGGATGGAACACACTCGGGTTTGGGCCATGAGGTGGCTGCGTTATCCAGATAAATGCTTTCGGGTTGGTGATGCATCGGACTATCTCACGATCAGCTCTAAGCTTTTTTTATCATCATCCTATACTCTTCGCCGGCGGGTTGGATCTCGGTTGTAAATCCCAGCGTCTTCGCAATCCGGGTGATGTTTTCGCACGCTGTGCCGGAGTCCGCGAGGACTTCGATGACCTCCTCGGGCTCGAGGTTCTCAAGTATGCGTCGCACCTGCAAAACGGGTTCAGGACAGGCAAGACCGCGAACATCGATGGTTGGCATGGATTGGATGCTCCTTGTGGGCTATGTTCTCTGACGCATTGTGGCGCCGACCATTACGCAAAACACGAGACCGATGATGACCCCGATCTGTCCGAACAAACCCGGACCGCCTGTTTGGAGTACTCCGGAGCTCAGGCTGTCCGGTACCGCTGCCAGGGTGAAGTTGTGTGCAAAGGCCGCGCCGGTTATCATTCCCATGACGAATATCGCCGCGTCCTGATCACCTTCACCGGATAAAAACAGTTGCCTGCCCGGACAACCCCCGGCGAGGATAAATGCCAGACCCGCAAGCACCATCCCGAGGAAATTCCAGATATGATTGCTGTGGGCCACGGGTTGGAGCGTAAAACCAGGTTCGATGCGACCCAGCGCGAGATTGGCCGACAGCGTTGCCACGATCATGGCTCCAACCCCATAAAGCAGATGAAAATCTTTTAAAAGAACCGCATCCCGGATCGAGCCCATGGTGCAAAAACGGGAACGCTGGGCTACGAAACCCACCAACAATCCCACCGCCGATGAGATCCATACCGAAGCATGCATCGCGCCGGGCCCTTTGGTGCTTTCAAACAGAAAAGTCGGTTTGATAAAAACCAAAAACATTAAACCCAACATCAACGCAGGCATGAGAAATCCCGAGGCTTTGGGGGTTTTCCACGAGCGCCCGAGGGTGTAGCCGCGTTTGAGAAACCAGCAGCCCGCAGCAATGCCCGCGGTCAGACCCACAAGGCCTAAAACGGCGTTCAGATCACCGCCTGCCAGACGAAGCAGTGCTCTCCAAGGGCATCCGAGAAACGTAAGCGCTCCAATCATGGAAAATCCACCCAGGACAAAACGGACCAAAGGTTGTGAGCCTCCTCGAGCGCGAAACTCGCCAAAGAAAATTGCAGCCGCCATCGCTCCCAAGACAAATCCGGGTATCTCGGGTCGCAGGTATTGAACCACCTCCGTGCGATGCAATCCCAGTGCGCCGGCGATATCTCTTTCGAAGCACGCCACACACACCCCCATATTGGGAGGATTGCCCAGAATGGGTAAAATGCCTGCGAGCAAACCGATGATGCCGCCTGAAAATACGATGCCCCGGCGGGAAGCAAAAAAACCAGCGATGCTGACTTTCATCTCAACTCCTATAAAGATCTCATCGATCCGCCTGCACTATCCGTCACAGGCGCAAGACACATAGTATGCACCGATGGAATGTATAGGCAACCACATTTTTGGTAATTTTTGGTAACCGTTCACCCGGGGAAGCGGTGACTCATTCGATTTCTGCGAGACTCTTAGAGTTTACAAGCTATGAAAAATCGATTACTTGTAAACCCTGCTCCGACAAGTCCTCGTAATCTCAAGAGCCATCACTTCCCCAGGTGAACGGTTACCGATGTGGTATTTTTTGGATTTGTGAGTATAGTGTAGGTCTTGGAGCTTTCGATGAGTCTGGTTGAAAAAAAAAGATCCTTTTGGTCAAAGCTGCTTATTGTGGTCATGAGCCTGGTGGTTGCGGCTTGTTCGGGCGAACCCTCATCCGACGATGACGGGCAGGAGCCCTCTCATCTGCTTGCCTGTCTGTCCGAATACCACAAGATCGATCTGCACGCGGAAGCAAGCTTGCAGGCCGAGTTGTCGTTCGAGCCCATCCAGAGCGAAAATGATGAGGTATGCTGCGGCACAGTTGGTTGTCTGTCCCAGATCGAACAGGAGTTTGAGCGCTGGCGACAAGAACCCGTCTCTCTCCTGGGTCAGGTGGTGGACGAGCAGGGCAGAGTGGTTGCAAATGCGCGTGTATCCATCGCAGATGTAGAGGTAACCACCGATTTTAAAGGGGTTTTTCATGTCACCGTTCCTTCTCGCAAGAATCGGTGGCTGCGTATCGAAGCCGACGGTTTTCGGTCCCTTCTGCTAGGCGTGCATTTGACCGGAAGCCCTTTTGCGCAATTGCTGCAGTTGGGCCCTTTTGTGTTGCATCGAAACCATCTGGCGCCCAAAAAATTGTTGTTTGCCGGTGACTTTATGATGGGTCGCAGGTATATGGATCCCCAGGGTCTTTTTGACGAGTTTGAGATTCCGGTCGATGATCCCTCTGCCTGGATACAGCCTTCAAATCCCGCGCTGGGAAGCCGGAGGGTGGTCTCTTTTGTAAAACCAATATTTGATGCGGCGGATTGGGCCACCGTCAACCTGGAGACGACCGTGACGCAGCGACCCACCACTCCGGATATGGAGAAAAAACATATTTATTTTACGTTGCCCGGATCTTTGGCTGGATTGCAGGAGCTGAAAATCAGCCATGTCGGTATGGCCAACAACCATGTTTGTGACTATCAATCCATGGGGTTTCGCGATACTCTCGAGCATTTGAACGGGGCCGGCATTGCATACTACGGCGCCGGTATGGACAGAATCTCTGCTTTTGGTGCCAGGTATGTAAATGTAGGAGATACATCGCTGGCATTGCTGGCGATGACTTCGGTGGGACCTGGAGATACGACTTCGTGCGCGGCCGCGGATGATGGTTTTGGGGCAGCGGATTTGAGCGATCTCGATTCGGTTCGAAAGGCCATAGCGCATCAACGGCAGGCCGGTCACCTTCCGATTGTGCAACTGCATACCGGGTGGGAGTATACCTATGAGCCGCCTGAAAGCTCGTTGAAGTACATGCATGCCGCGGCCGACAGCGGGGCCGGTCTGGTGGTTGCGCATCATCCCCACATGGCCCAGGGTTTTTCGATCTATAACGATGTGTTGTTGATGTATTCATTGGGTAATTTCGTTTTTGATCAGTATCGCAATGAAACCATGTTGTCTTTTGCCGCCGAGGTGAGGTTGAAATCCGGGGTTGTATCGGGAGTGGAAATCATTCCGGTCTTTGTCGAAGATTACGCTCCCCGGGTGGTTGCCGGTCCGTTGGGTGCGCGTCTCATCAGGCGGCTGGCCGAGTTTTCCGATCCTCCCGGGATTGCGTTGACCCAGCGCGCCGGACGGGGATGGCTCGATCTTGATCCCTCCATGTCCAAAGCGGTTTCACGCAAGGTGGTATTTCCCGTCAATATCGGATCGGACGGATGGAGTATCATTGATTTACGAGGTATCGCCGGTCCGGCCGAAAGCCTCGTCAAGATCAATGCGGATCATGCCGGCATCAAGGTGAGAACGGGTCGCGATTTGCTTCATTTCGGAGATTTTGAAGATAATGATATCGATGAAGATCTTCTCGAGCTGTCTCGCTGGGAGCTTGTAGGCGGCAGTCGCCCTTGCACGTTCGGGATGCGTGGCGCGGGTGCCTTGTGTCTGCAAACCGATGGCGGCGGCTCTCATGTCTATGCGTCTTCGGCCGATCTGTATGATCAAGTACGCTTGCTTGCTTTTGCGGATGCTTCGGATCAATTGACGCTCTTTGGGTATTTGCAGGCCACCTGTGCTGATTCGACCAAAGCGCATGTATCGCTGCTTCGGCAGGACGGGAGTGTTGCCCGCAAGCGTACGTATGAACTGGTTCGAGCCGGTACGCATCCCTGGATTCCTTTTGCCCGGGACATCGATCTCGGGATAGACGACTACGGCCTCGTGGAAGGCGTCAAAATCGGTTTTCGGTATACCGCTTCTCAGCCCGTGTCGACCGGAAGGGTCGTTCTAGATGATATTGCGGTCATATCTTGGGACGGCAACGAGCAGGTGGATCCAAAGACAGTGCAATTTGCCGGACAACATGCCAAAGATTTTTTGCGGGTCTCCGGTCCGATCGGATCTCACGAGTTGGAGTTGCATTTTGATCATTATCCGGCTGCCGTTTGTATGCCGACCGGGCGGATGGATTGATACGAGAAATATCCCCTATGTCTGAGATGATTTCGTAAAGAGTTATGCTGATCCCGACACCGGCCGGGTGGCATACCTCGAAACCGACGGGATCTATGGCGACAAAAAGATATTTGTCATGAGCATAATACGAGTTTGGGAGCGATGGAAACTATTGTTCGTCCAACCAGCGGGCAATGGCCCTTTCGGTCTTGAAGGGCAGTTGCTCAAATTTGGCGGCCACCCCGGTTTTACCCTCTGCGGATGTCAAACGGATGACCCGGCAATCTACCGACAGATAATCTCTTCTGGTTTCAGGATCGAGATTGATGATCAATTCGTCTCCCATCCTGACGGACTTGTCGGTGATGAAGTAGCATCCTCCGATGCCCAGGTTGCCTGGTTGGATTTCGCTCCATCCATCCGGATGCATGATGTGAAACTGAGTCTCGTAACGGGGTGATTCTCTGCGGTCCGGAATTTTGGATGCATAACCCGTCTCGATTTCTCCAATTTGGTTTTCCAACTTCATTTCACTTTCTTCCCCCTTTTTGGTCTTCCAGCGCCAACTGCCTCTATGATTATCGTGACAGTCGCGTTTATATCGTTTCTTCCCGCAGCACGTTTTTTTTGCCCCCCCGGGCCGGATGCTTCAGGTCAATTCGAAATACATGGTTGTTCGAAGTTGCTTGACTGAATTATAGCACGATCGGTAAAAAAAAAGCACAAGTCTTTTTTATTTTCTCGATTTTTTGCTTGCGTCCGGATGCGCGAGGAGAGCGAAAATGAAAAACCAAACCTATAGAAAAGCGAGAGCCACACTTGGCTTTCTGGCCTTGGTGGCATTTGTGTATGTGGGGGTTCAAATTCTTGTGGCATACCAGTATGCGGTGCTCTCGGTCCAAACCGAGCAGCAGTTTGAAAATATCGAGACCGAGTCGATCGAAGAACGCAAGAAGCTCGAGGAGGCCATTGCTCTGAAGATCGAGAACAACCGCAAGAAGTTTTTTTGGGCAACCTTCATATCCAACATCAGCGCCACCATCGGTATATTGGCGGCATTCGCTGGTATTTGGATGGGATTCAGGCAATACCTTCAAGCCCAAGAGAAACATCAGCACGAGCAGGCTCGGGAGAGACGCGATCGGATCGCTACGGATTTGTCGGATTTGTGGCGGTCGGTCGCTAGTGAAAAACCGGCCGAGCGGGCTGGATGTGTCGCTCGGCTTCAGGATTTGTTGTCGGAGGATAAGGTTGAGTTTCATAAACGGGCAGTCTCGACTTTAGCCTTGATGGCGCGTATGCACAGGCAGGATGAAGCCTTGCAGGATACGTTGGTGCCGGTGGTGGAGGAATGCGTTCGAAAGTTGCCGTCCGAGGTGGTTACTTCGGTGTCTTGGCAGCGCACCCGTTTGTATCGAACGAATTTTTCCGGGGCGGTTTTGACGGGCATGGATTTCCGAGACGCTTTTTTGGAAGAAGCCGATTTTTCCCGCGCGGATTTACGCCGAGCGCGGTTTGACGCCGCTAGACTCAACGGAGCCAATTTCGATTATGCCGTATTGGATGGAGCGGTGCTCAAGCATGCCGATCTGGCTGGTGCTAGCTTCTGCAATGCAAGCTTGGTAGGGGCGGATATCGGCGATGTGATGCTTCTGGATGCGGATTTCTCCCAGGCTGATCTGAGGGGGACGGAAAAGAGTTGGGCCGATCTGGACATTACCCAGGCGAAAAACTGGCGTTCGGCCGGAATAGAATCCAAAATGCGGCAGGATCTGATTGAATCCTATGGGATGGGCCCTCAAAAACCGCGGGTTCTTATGATCATGTGGGAGATGGAGCCGGTTGTGTCGGGGGGAGGTTGGACGGCAGTGTATCATTTGGTAAAGCAGCTGAGCCGGCATGGAGCTGATTTGACCCTGATCATACCCTGGATGGACTCTCCGATTTCTCGAAGCATCTTCGGTAACGAGGTCAAGCTTGTGGCCGTGGGGATCGATGCTCAAGAACCGATAGCGACTCAGTATGCCGGTTGCCCGGCCGAGAGATACGGCGGCGGATCACCCATTTACGCGGGATTGGATTACGCATCCGGATATGGGAGCGGCAGGTATACGACATCCAAGACCTTATCGGCGACCGATTTGGTCAATCGATTTACCGAAAAAGCGCTTGCATGGCTCCAAGCTGAAAGACCTCGGTTTGATGTGATTCACGCCCATGATTGGCTGTCGTTTCCTGCCGCCGGATTGATGGCCGAACGTTTGAAAATACCCTGGGTGGCGCACTTTCATTCCATTGAAGCGGATCGAAGAAAAATACCCACCGATTGGATTGCACGAATCGAAGCCCAGGCATGCCGGAATGCAAACACTGTGGTCGCTGTAAGTCGGGTGACTCGTGACAGGTTGGTGTCAATCTACGGCGCATCCGTCGAGGATGTCGTGGTGGTACCCAACTGTTTGTCGGATCAGCCGGCAACCTGGGAGCGTATCAATAATCCGGATCCCGGCTGGGTGGTTTTTGTGGGCAGAAGATGTTGGCAAAAGGGATCTGACTTGTTCATTCATATTGCCAGAGCGGTCCAACGCATGAGGCCGCAGACCAGATTTGCCATGTTTGGAAAGGACGCTTCTGGTGAGGGCTTCTTATATGATCACGGTGCGGGCCGCAGCGGCCGGCTCGCAAGCACTCCGGAGTTGGTGCATGCCACCCACATCCGGCAACCCGATCTGTATCTCGAGCCGTTCGGACAGGATGAAATGAGCCAGGGTGTGCAGATGATCTCCCAAATACGAGCGATCGAGTATCAACCTCCGGGAATGATATCCCAAATTGATTTCCCTGAGGGCATGGATGAGCAATCCGCCAAATGGTTGTTGCTCTCCATGGGAGCTGCGTTGTTTGAGCAGGGCCCGCAGAGTGGTTTTACCCATATGGCTGTCTTGCAGGATCATGGCAGAGGTAGACCTCCCGTGTGGGGATTTTTGGTGTATGCCCCTGCCTTGAGACAGTTGCCTGGAAAGCATTTTGAGGAGCCGATATCCGTCCATCCGTTCACGCCTTGGCCCGCGAGAAAATCGGTATTCAGCAATGCTTCGATCCTGGTGGCCCCGTCGCGGCACGAGCCTTTCGGCATGCAGGTGTTGGAGGCCATGCAACAAGGCGTGCCGGTCATGGTCAGTCAAAACGCCGGAGTCTGCGAAGTCGCAAAGTCGGTCATTTGCATCGATCCTTTAGACGTATCTCAAACCGCCGAAAAAATCGTCGGATTGCTCGCAGATGCCGATGCTTGGCAGAAACAAGTCCGAGTGCAGCGGGCGGAAATCGCGGGTTACGCGGATAGGGGGTATGAAAAGATCATGATGGATGTGTGGCTCGAGCCTGGGAGTAAAGTAGGGGATGCAGGTCTCCCTTGATCTCAATTTGGGGTTGATTCCCGCGGGACTTTCTCTACAATAGGCAGATCGGCGGCAGGGAATGCATGAAATGCCGCATGGTATGATGGAGAAGGAGCCCACCCTGCCTACAAGAAACTTCGCGCATGCAAGGAGCGCATCATCAAAAGGAGGAGTCATGAAACCGGTTTTGGGCATGTTGTGCGTATGCGGTATGTTGTTGATTGGATTCTCGGCTTGTAAACGTTCGGATACCGAATCCAAACCCCAAGAGACCACCCAAAAAGAGACGGCGGTGAAATCCGAGCCGACTGATGAAGCCGATCAACTCGAAGCGGACAAACCTGCCGCCATACCGGCCCCTTCGGATGTAGCTGCCATCCCCGAGGATGCCGAGCGCACCGACTCGGGTATTGGATCAAAAGTTTTGGAAAAAGGCAGTGGAGGTAAACATCCGACCGCAACGAGCCGAGTCAAGGTTCACTATTCGGGCTGGACCACCGATGGAAAGATGTTCGACAGTTCGGTGATGCGGGGTCAACCAGCGGTATTTCCTTTGGATCGCGTAATCCCTGGATGGACCGAGGGGGTTCAATTGATGGTGACGGGGGAAAAACGCAGGTTTTGGATTCCCGAGGAGCTGGCTTACAAGGGACGCCCGGGAGCTCCTGCAGGAATGCTGGTTTTCGATGTGGAGCTGATCGAAATCCTTGAATGATCCGAGCTTCGAATCCCTGAGCTGGAATTGACTTTTTTTCCTTCAGCGGTTTGATTCCGCGTCAATCTCGCAAAATACGGTTTGTGAAGGCCGATTTCAAATTTTAGTCGGAAAGTTTGTGGGGATCTTCCCTACAGTTTTATATATACTGTTATTATTGAAAAATATTGGGATATGTTTATCAAAAATCGTGATTCAATTGGTACAGTTTCATTTAAAATGTGATATAAGCACAGTTTGCCGGGAAGAACAGTCGTCCGGGGAGTCATGCCAGGGTTGAATTGGATGATACAGGGGAAAGTATGAAAGAGGTCGATCTTGCCAATATTAAAACGGAGCTGACGGAAGCCAAGGTAGCCATCAATCAAGTGGGTAACGCTTTGACGGTGGCGGCTGAGAGAATTCATGAGATACAGCAAGAATTGTACGAACGACGCGTGAATCAACGCTACCAAGATGGAGAAATTGCTGATTTGACCCGAAGGGTCGTGCTTGTAGAAAAGCAGATTTCTCATCTCGTCAATCAACTGGAAAAACTCATGAGCCAAAAAGAGTATGGCGCATCGCTGGTTGCTTTTGAAGAATCTCTCGAAGATCCGGACAACTTTTAAGATCGTGATGATGATACCTGGCTGGTCGAGATCGAAGTTGCCGTGATGGAACAAGTGGAGCTGGTTTCTCTGTTTCTTTTGGGCCTAATTGGAACGGGTCATTGTTTGGGCATGTGTGGACCTCTCGTGTTGGCCTTGCCTGTAAGATCGGGTAAAATCAGCGGACATGTATTTTATCATCTGGGACGCATCTGCACCTACCTGCTCACCGGCTCACTGCTGGGAACTGTCGGATCGGGACTCAAAGAGGCTGCCTCGTCACAAAGCTTTCAAGCGCCGACGGGTTTTTTATGGGCTCAGATGGTTTTATCCCTGTTGGCTTCATCGGTTATGCTCGGCTTCGGCCTCATTCGGTTGGGAGTGGTGGCTGAACCTGCTTGGATGTCCGGCGCCACCCCTGCCAAGCTGCCGGGATTTGCCCGGATTCAAAAGAAGGTCTGGGTGGAAAGACGGGAGCGTGCCATCTTTTGGTTTGGTGTGTTGCTGGGTTTTCTGCCCTGCGGTCTTTCGTGGGGTGTCTTTGCCAAGAGTTTGGCGACCGGAAGCGTTTTTTGGGGGGCCATGGCGGCGCTTGCGTTCGGTTTGGGCACGTTGCCGGGATTGTTGCTTCTTGGCGGCGGACTTGGAAGCTGGATGCAGCGATACCGGGCTTGGTCGGATCTTGTGTCCGGCCTCATGATGGTGGGCATGTCGATATCGACCGCCATGCAGGCAATCCGGCCTTGGTTGCAGTGAGATCATATTTATCGCGGCAGGGTGTTTTCGTTCTCTTGACTCATTTGCTCGTGCCAGATACACTTTGTTAGGCAGGTGGTGGATCATACAGTAGATATCTTTTTGGCGCTGCAGGCATTCTGCAAAGCGCCGAAAGGGAAGCTGTTGTATAAACTTAAGAATAGGCCCTAACAACCCGCAGGGAGTGTGCGACATGGACTTAGTAGGTTTTATTGGGCAGTTCAATCCATTTTCTCGAAGCGGTGTTTGGATGTTTCTCATTTTGTTGGTGTCGGTTTTTACCTTGACCCTGATCATCGAAAGAGCCTATGCGCTTTGGTTTCGCTTTCGGATAGACGCGCCGCAAATATTGGGGCGGGTTTTGTCTTTTGTGGACGCGAACAACTACAGCCGGGCTATCGAAGTGTGCAACGCCCAAAAGGATCACCCGGTGTATACAGTGCTCAAATCCGGTTTACTCAAGGCCAACCGGTCGGATTTGGAGATACGCAGAGCCCTCGAGCACACCACCATGAAGATCGGCCCGCAAGTGCAAAAGCGTACGCACTATTTGGCCACATTGGCGAACGTGGCCACACTTTTGGGTCTTTTGGGCACCATATTCGGTCTGATTATGGCATTTGAAGGCTTGGAAATGGCTTCCGCCGCCAAGAAGCAGGAGGTCTTGGCCAGAGGTATTTCGCTGGCCATGCAGACCACGGCATTCGGACTCATTGTAGCCATCCCGACCAGTATTGCGCATGCGGTGCTCAGCTCGAAGCAAAATGCGTTGATGGATACCATAGAAGACAGCGCCATGACCTTGTTTTCTCATCTGTCATCGAAAAACCGCATGGGCGCCATCAATCAGTAAACCGGGAGTCCGCCGGGTTGACCAAACTCCATTGCAGGCTTTATGTTTTGTCATGGAGGCCTAGATGAATTTTTATGTTGTACAACTGATGATGTGGTTTGCGTTATTTGAGTACATATCGTTTTGAAGCGGTGACGAGTTGGGAGACCGAGCATGCGTAGAAGAGTGTCGGATTCTGGTCCCGTGCAGCTGAACATGGTGCCTGTCATGAACCTGTTTTTGGCTATGATTCCGTTTCTACTCATGTGCGCTGCGTTTTTTCAAGTATCGGTGATAAATGCCTCGGTGCCGGCGCTTTCCGAAGGTGAGGAAAAAGAAGATCAACCGGGCGCCGAAGAAGATCGAAAAATAACCCTCAACCTGCAAATCACCAAGCAAGGTTTCAGTTTGACTGCATCGGGTGATCTTTCGGAAGAAGAGCTCAAGAAAATCGGCGGAGTTATTGCCAAGCAAGGGGATGAATACGACTTTGAAAAACTGTCCGATCATGTGAAGAAGGTGCACGATAAGTACAAAAAGAGCGACACCATTATCATACTGCCCGAGAAGGACATACTCTACGATACGATTGTCAAGTCCATGGATGCAACCCGCGAGCGCGTATTGGACAAGCGTCAGGATGTGAGAGAGTATCTGTTTACCAACGCAGTGGTGTCGTCGATTCTTTGATGGTGGTCCGATCTTTGGCTGAAAGCGGTTGTTTTCCTATGGAGGCCAGGGTGGAAGTCTTTGAGAAACAAGTGATTATAGAACAATAGAGGTGGTCATACGAGCTTTGGGTAGGCGGACTACATTGGATTGAAGCCCTTTATCGGGTTGTGACGAAACGGGCCCTAAGACCGGCGGGAATACCAAGATGCGAAGAGCGGCACGGCACAGTCAGCAACATATGAATCTCAATCTAACCTCCATGATGGACATGTTCACCATTATTTTGGTGTTCTTGTTGTTCAGCTTTTCAAATCAGGATCAAAACCTGAAGTTGGATCCGGACATCATGCTGCCCGATTCGTCTGCGATGATTGAGTTCAAGTGGGCCATCAATATATATCTGTCGGAAACCGAATTGAAAGTCGAGGGAGCCACCCTTGCCAAAGTCAGGGATGGTAAGTTGACCGATGTCAAGGTGGACCAGGAGAAAAAACGAGTATTGCCTTTGTACAATCTTTTGAAGAAATATCGTGAGACCGAATCACAGGAAAAAACCAATCCCACTGCGGACGAAACCGTCATCAGCTTTCAAGCGGACAAAAAGTTGCCCTTTGACGTTATCGATTTTGTCATGAAAACTGCTGCGCAGGCAGGATATCCCAACTTTCGCTTCGTGGTGTTGAAAAAGTGAAAGGAGGTGGGTGTTGATGTTGGTCCTATCTGGTTTGTTGGTGGCAGCCCTTTTGGCGGGTCATGGAGATACGGACAAGCGTGTTTCGGATTTTGGTCCGCGGGGTGAGAAAGTATTTTCAAAGATATGTGTAAAGGACGGTATTCGAGTCGCGCGAAAGCGAGTTCGCTCGAAGAAGAAGCCTCGGACTCGAGCCGTAAGGGCCAGAAAATCTACTCCCAAGCCTACTGCCCGTCCGACGCCTGTGCCTACATCCCAATCCGGTGAGTTGAACGTTCCTTTGGGATCGAGCCTGGGTCGAACAACCCGGATCGAGTTCGATGCGCAACTCATCAAGGGTCAAACCACCAAGGCCGGCGAGGTTCAGATTTTGGAGCGTAAGGATGTGGCGCTTACGAGTATGGTGAAAAGAAGAACCAGTTTTCGAGAGGAAATCATTCAAACCGTTTTCCCCGATAAATAAGTAGTGGTTGGATAAAAGTTGCATGGCAGGGAGAAATCATGTCGGCCAAGACGTCCAGCAACGATGAAAATGCGGTATTGCAGGTTTTTATATTTAAAGAGGGGCAATTTTGGGGCAGCGAATGTTATGCCCAAAATATCATTGTGGTCGGCAGAAGCTCGGACATCGATCTTGAGCTCGATGAGGATGTTATCTCGCGCAAACATGCTCGGTTGACGATTGAAGATGATGCCATTCGGGTAGAAGACCTGGACAGCGCAAACGGAACCTATGTCAACGGCGAGCCGGTGCATGACTGTAAAATAAGCAGCTTGGATGAAGTGTCCATCGGCTCTTTCAACTTGAAATTCAAATTGCTCGGAAAGCGCAAATCCAAGCCGAAATTTGACGAGCACACCGTGGTATCCGGGAAGAAGCTGGTTGTGGACGAAGAGTTTACCGAGGTTGTATCTCCCGAAGAGCTGATGCAGGAGCAGAAAAAATCCAAACAGGCCGAGGAACATAGATTACCTCCGAAAGAATCAGAGTCTCCAATCGGTAGGTTTTTTGGAAAAAAAGACAAGAGCTCGAAATCCCGCAGGGAGGATTCGTCCAAACCTAGGCCGCAATCCGAACCCAAGCTGCCCGCATTACCCGACGAGAAGGATCCGGCTATACGACAGAAAGTTGCAAAATCCCAAACGTCACCACCTACATTGCCGGTCGAGCGCATCGAAGCCTTGCCGGTTGTGCCGGCAGAACCGCCCCAACTGGTATCCCCTTCGGGTACCCGGCAAATCCGCAGGCAGACTGAAGAAGCACCTCTCAAGGTGGAACGTCGCAGCGTGAAATCCGAGGAGTCGGGTTCCGATTTGAGCCCACCCGGCGGTGCGCAAGCTTCCAGGCAAGCCGGATTGGCCGAGATTCTTTTCGATAAGCATGCTTTAAAGCCGGATGTAACGGGCCGTGAAATGGACGCCGATGCTTGGATCGAAGCCGCGGAAGATGATGATGAGGTGTTGGTCGAAGAGTATCAAAAAGACTTTGTAGAGCCTTTTTCTTTGTTGAACAACCTTATTCGGGAAAACTTCTCCAAGCCGCATGTAGCCGTGGAAGATGCAATGGTTGTCGAGGTCATCAGTTACAATCGGGACAAGTGTGTATTGGGATATGACCAAGTATCGCGAGGGAGCCGTTTCCGGACCGGAAATCCCAAGAAGGAGTTGGCACGCTTCAAACGCTCGGGTGATTGCAGGGTGATCATTACGGATGAAATGACCGGAGGCATTGTTGCAGGGGGTCGAACCATTAAAGTCGATGATGTCAAGACGCATGACAATCGGATTTCGAAACGGAGAGCCGATCGATATGCATATCATTTGAGTCGGGGTGACTATGCCAATATCATTTTGAAAGACGGTGGGGGATATTTCATTCGGTTTACTCAGCCTCCCCGTATTCCGAAACCGGCGCGGAAGTGGAAACTGGATCCGTTTTCTCTCAAAATCCTCGGCTCGGTTTTTCTGGCCCATTGGATCATGATCGTGATTTTGGGATTGTTCAGCAAGCAAGTGGTGGCTGCCAACCAGACGGATATTGATCGGTTTGTGAAGTTTGCCGTGAAAGATCTCGCGCTGGAAGTGCAGGAAGAAGAGCCCGAGATCCCTCTGGATCAATTGCCGGAGCCCGAAAAACCCGCAGTGGCACCTACGCCCCAAGAAGCGCCGAAGGAGATCAAGGAAGAACCACCCAAACCTTCAAAAGAAGTGAAAAAGACCCCGCCTCGGTCCAAACGCAGAAACAACCGATCACGACAGCGGGGCGATGGCGGAGGCGGCGCCGACAAGTCGTCCGGCGATGGAGGCGGCGGTGTGGGCATGATGGCTGCATTGGGTAACCTGTCGCAGAGAAAATCCTCTCAAAATATCGTAGCTGCGGTATCCAACATCGATGCAGTCCGTTCGCCCGGAGGGCGTTCTCGCTACAAGCTGTCAGGCGTCGTCACCAAGCTTCCGACCTCCAATGTCGTTGTATCCCAGGGCCATGGCGTGGGTGTGAAGGCGGGGGTGGACTTGTTGCGGGGTGGAAAGGGTCGCGGCGGTTTGGCCGGCTTGGGGCCTGGAGCCATCGGCGGCGGAAAAGCAGGAAAGCGGGCCGTGGGAGGAGTGGTGTTCGAGGCTCCCAAAAGGCGTATGACGGTGCGGGGTCATCTGAGTCGAGAAGCCATCGCCGAAGTTGTCAAGAAACACCTTCGAGAGATCCAATATTGTTATGAAAAAAACCTGCTTCTCAATCCCAAGCTGGCCGGCAAGCTCATCATGGAGTGGACCATCACAACTTCGGGTGCGGTGAGCCTGGTGAAGACGGCCCAAAGCTCCATGAATTCTCCGGCGGTCGCTTTGTGTATCAGCGGTAAAATTAAACAATGGAAGTTTCCCCAACCCAAAGGTGGTATCGTTGTGGTGACGTATCCGTTCATTTTCAACTCCATCGGTTTTTGATGGGATACTTTGAGAGAGGGAGGTCCAGGTGAGTCCTGTTACCAAGGGCAAGTCCCGATATATATTGGCGCTGGTTGTTTTTTTGGGATGGTTGGAAGTTTGTCCGGCCTATGCCGAGCAATCCGGTCAGGATTATGGAAAGGTCTACGCCATCCAAGAAAAGCCGTTCATCATGAACCATGAAATCAGCTTGTCCATGGCGTTTTTACCCTTGGATGCCTTCTACAAATACATGGTTGTCTCCGGACACTATACCGCGCATTTTGATGATTTTTGGGCTTGGGAGGTGGTGCATTTGTCCTGGGCCACTTTGGCTCTCGATACGGGATTGAAAAAAGAGCTCAATGACCGATGGGGTATTACCGCCATGGATACGCCCCGGCTCGAGTATTTTCTCGACAGCAACCTGATGATCAAACCCTTGACCGGTAAAATGGTTCTTTTTGATGATTGGCTCATCAACATGGAGAGCTTTGTTTTGGTGGGATTGGGCGCCCAGCGGTTTGAGTCGGGGGCTTGGTATCCTGCCATGGATGCAGGGATTGGAATGCGGGTTTTTATGAGTAATACGTTGTCTATCCGGGTCGAAGCGCGCGAGTATGTCTACATGGCGGATTCGAAAGTCGACAGTGTTTTGTATTTTGGAGCTTCGCTCTGCTACAACGCTTTTGCCGGCGAGCAGCGTTTGGGCGAGAGGTTGGAGGTTGGACCATGAGATCGTCGACTCGGCTGGCTGCCGGAGTGGTGATGTTGATCGGGTGGCTGGGCTCCCTTGTGACCGCATCCGCCGAGGATCAAGACACCTATCGGGAGGAAAGCGCTTACGGACCCATTCAGGAACATATCTATAAGATGGATCATGAGATATCCATCGGATGGGCCTATTTGCCGTTGGATCCTTACTACAAGGGTTACGGAGCTCAATTGGCGTATACCATCCATTTCAATCCGTTCATCGCGCTCGAGTTGTTTCGAGTGGGTTGGTCATACAACGTGGATACGGAGCTCAAAACCAAAATCATCGATACCGCCCCCGAGGTTTCCTTGGCCGAGTTTCCTGCGGTGGTGTTTTTTGAAAACACGAATCTATTATTCAAGCTGTTTTACGGTAAGCAATCATTTACCAACCGCACGGTGGTGCATTTTGAAATTTTTGCCACCCTGGGTGCGGCCTTTCTTTTCCGTAATCCCTATCCGATTTGGGAGGGCGACTTGGACAATGCCCGCTACGAATTTGGGGTCAACGGCGGATTTGGAGTCAGGTTTTGGTTCAACCCGACTTGGTCGATTCGTATCGATTTGCGCGATACGGTAACCTTGCTTTCTTTGAATCAGGGCGTCGACGATGAAAGCTGGTTGGATAACTCGGCCATGATCGGCTTGTCTCTGGCATTCAACCTATGAGGTGATAGCACGATGGGCTCTCAAACGGTGAAATCGTTGGTGGCCGTGGCGATCCTGCTGGTTATGGGTATTGACGGATCATCAGAGGCGCGCAGGCGAAAAATCATAAGCCGACCCGAGATCGTCGAAACGCAGGATTCGAAGCAAAACGAGCCGGGCGCCGTCAGCGATATCCAAGGAATTGGGCGGGGTGATACCGCGGTGGGACCGCAGATCTTCGATCGGGGTGTGGAGCTGTTTTACCAGAACAACCATATCAATGCGGCCGCGTTTCTGTGGGCTTACATGGTGGGCAACCCGCCCGGGGCCGACAGATACGAGTATGCCGAGTTTTTCTTCGCTCGTTGTATGGAGGCGCTGGGATTCACCCAGGCGGCCATGGAGTATTATTTCAATGTGGCCAAAAACCGCACCAGTCCGGAATTGTTGCCGGATGCCTTACAGTCCATAGAAAATCTCAGCCGCCGGGTGCCGATCGATCAGGAAATGATCTATATGGATCTGATCTATGACTCAACGTTTGGGTATCTCAGCGGAGAATTGACGGATTTTGTCGAGTATATTAAAGGTTGGCTGGATTACCGCAACGGCTCCATCAAATGGGGGCAACGTCATTTCAGCCATATACGACCCGGATCATACTATGATTATAAAGCCAAATATGTGCAGGCCGTCTACGAGTTGGTCAAGCACAATGACGAAGAAGCGCTGAAATCTTTCGAACAAATCCTCGCGTCGGATGTCGAGCAAACCGATGTGATCAATGCATCCCGTCAAAGTATTGCACGGCTTTTGTTCGAGCAGCGCAAATATGAGAAAGCCTATGAAATGTATGAGACCATCGATGCGCCGATTGAAAAACAGGCTTCGGTGTTTCTCGAAGAAGCTTGGACCAAATATTTCCAGAAGGACTACCGACGGTCCATGGGATTGTTGTATGCGCTCGAAGCGCCGGCGTTTTATCGATATTTCAATCCCGAAAAATTTCTCATCAAGGCATTGATCTACCAAAATTTGTGTCATTACAATGTCGCAAAAGACGCTGTTGCGGAGTTTCGCGACGAGTATTCCGAGGCAATCGCTTCGATTTATGATCGACTGGATTTGACGCATAATAGCGTCATCTTGGACGCCGCATTGCAGGATCCCTCCATAAAGGAATTGGAGCAGTTTCAATCCAGATTGGTTACCGAGCTGGGTCGATTGGATGACTTTGAAAAATATTGGATCCAAAATCGCATGCTCGAACATCTCAAAAGAATATACGAGCTGAAGAGACAACAGGTCGATCAGGCAATCCGGGCACGAATTGAGCCGGCCGTGAGGAAAGTCGCTGAGAGGCTTCTCGAGTACGAAGAACAGATGAACATTCTCGAGTACGAGATAGGTTTGTCCATTTACAAGCGAATTAAAGGAGCTCCTTCCATTGCAACGAAAGAAAAACAAACCATTCCATACTCCGACAAGCGGGTATACTACGAATTCGATGGTGAGTTTTGGAGCGATGAGCTGCACGACTTGCGGTTTTTCATCGAAGATCGCTGCTTTGGCGAAGAACGTTGGGAGTAGGAACAGGTTGGGAAAACCATGAGAACCATACATCATAAAATCGTTGTTGGTATGTTTTTGGTGATCGTATCCCCTTTGGCTTGGAGTTTTTCACTGGTCGATCAAGCTCAGGAACAAGCCGAATTTGTCGAGGGTCTCAAGCGGGACATCATCAAGGTAGATCACACCATCAATGTGACCAAGGAGCACATTAAAAAGTCGAAAGGCGCTGTATTTTTACCGGATATCATATTTCGATTGGCGGAGCTGTATGTAGAAAAGTCCCGATTGGTATATTATCTGGCAGTAGAAACCCAAGGATCCGAGCAGGCCGTTCAATCTCCCGAATCCAAGCTTCTGAAAAATGAAGCCATCACCATCTATCGGGATCTGATCCATCGCTTTCCCGAGTATCGTTACAATGACAAGGTCTTATTTTTCCTGGGACACGAGCTACACGAGCTGGGTCTGCACGAAGAAATGCTCGCTACCTACAAAAAATTGGTTGATGATTACCCCAAAAGCAGCTTGTTGCTCGAGGCGCTCTACATCATCGGTGATTTTTATTTCAACCACGACAAATTGATGGAGGCCGAGAGTTTTTACAAGAAAATCTTGGGATACCGCGAATCTCCCATGCATGATATGGCCCGATACAAATTGGGCTGGATTGCCATCAACCACGCCAAGTCGGATCGCCTCCATTGGAAAAAAGCCTTGGAGTTGTTCGAACAAGTAGCCCAATCATCCAACAGTCCGGATGAAGGTATATCG
>JBFFBT010000002.1:0-59595 GCA_041560255.1 Myxococcota bacterium
GATAGCAGCCTGCAGCAGATGAATGACATTTTGCCGATTGAAAGCATAAAAATCTTCGAACACACAAACTACCCATTAACGCTTGTTGTCCAACCTGGTGAATCTCTTTCCATACGTCTCAGCTATCGGACTGATCTATTTGATGCAGAATCGATTATAAGAATGCTCGGGCATTTGCAGATCGTATTCCAAAGCATTCTGCAAGATCCTGAGGGACTCGTCTCGGATGTACAATGGGTGACAGAGAAGGAGTTGCACCAGATGTTGGTGGAGTGGAATGATACTTTGGTTGAGTATCCCAAGAACAAATGCGTGCATGAGCTGTTCGTAGAACAGGCGGAGAGTACTCCGGATGCTATCGCATTGGTGTTTGAAAATGAGGAGATGAGTTATCGAGAACTCGATGAGAGATCTAATCAGGTAGGACATTATCTGAAAGGACTTGGAGTAGGCCCCGAGGTGCGAGTGGGGATCTGTGTGGATCGGTCCTTGGAGATGGTGGTGGGGCTTTTGGGAATATTGAAAGCAGGTGGAGCGTATGTACCTATGGACCCAACTTATCCCGAAGAGCGATTGTCATTTATGATCGATGATGCTTGTGTGCCAGTATTATTAAGCCAACAAGTATTTCTAGATAAGTTTGCAAATCAACGGATAAAGAAAGTGTGCTTTGATACAGATCGAAAGGAAATAGCCGAGCAGTCAAGAGTAGCCTTGGACAGTTTGGTGAAAGCGAACAATATTGCTTATGTTATTTATACATCGGGTTCAACCGGAATACCAAAAGGAGTAGAGATTACACATCAATCGATTAACAGGCTAATAAGAAACAATGATTATATCTCAGTATTCCAAGATGACGTATTCCTACAGTTTGCTCCGCTTTCTTTTGACGCATCTACATTTGAACTATGGTCATCCTTGTCCAACGGTTCCCGACTAATCATCCCACCACCGGGACATCTGTCGCTCATTCACCTTGGAAAATTAATAGATCAGCAGAAGGTCTCAGTTCTCTTTTTGACTACAGCACTCTTTCAACAGATGGTCGAGCATGGACTTAGAGATTTGGCAAAGCTAAGGGTCTTGTTGACAGGAGGGGATACAGCCAATCCTTTAACGATGGCGCGTTTCTTTGAGGTGGCTGAGAAAGTTGTTCTTATTCATTGTTACGGGCCCACGGAGAACACAACATTCTCTTCAAGCTATCAAATGAGTTCATTTCCTTCGAGCGAGGAAAGTATGGTCTCGATTGGGCGCCCTATAAAGAATACATACATTTATATACTCGGTGCCGATCTTACGCCGGTTCCAATAGGAGTATCTGGAGAGTTGTATGTAGGAGGTGCAGGTGTAGCGAGAGGCTATGTGGATCGGCCCGAATTGACAGCCGAAAAATTTGTACCGGATCCATTCAGTACTGGTCCGGGAGCTCGAATGTATCGGACAGGTGATTCATGCCGATGGCGTCCTGATGGCAATATTGAATTCTTGGGTCGTAAAGATCATCAGGTTAAAGTGAGAGGATTTCGTATTGAGCTGGGGGAGGTAGAGTCTGCGCTGGGAGTCTTGGAAGAAGTTTCTCAAAGTGTGGTTGTTGTACATGAAACGGTCGAACGTCATAAACAACTGGTTGCATATGTTGTACCGAATGCAGAGCACAAGCCGAGTATCAGTGATCTTCGACAGAAACTATTGAGATCAATCCCAGAATACATGGTGCCGAGTGTATTTGTGGTTCTTGAGGAATTGCCACTGAATTCGAATGGTAAAGTAGAACGCAAACTATTACCGTCTCCGGATGCACGAAGACCGGAGTTATCCGAGGAGTACGTGGCACCTCAAGCTGAAACTGAAATTATACTAGCAAAAATATGGTCAGACGTTCTTGGTGTTGAACAAGTGGGCGTGCACGATAACTTTTTTGATATAGGTGGAGATTCCATTCTTAGCCTTCAGGTGGTTGGCAGAATGCATCTAGCAGGATTGGCTCTAACAATGAGAGATCTATTTGAACACCAGACCATCGCGGGACAAGCAAAGATTGTTACCAAGCAACGATCCAGAGATACAATTCCCCAGCAGCCAGAATCTGGAGAGGCTCCGTTGACACCAATACAACAATGGTTTTTCGAAAAGAAGTTTGTCGATCCTCATCATTGGAACCAGGCGGCACTATTGAGAATGCGTAAGCCCATTGAGCCTAAACACCTTAAGCAGGCTCTGCAAGCTGTCTATGACCAGCACGACGGTTTGCGCTTGAGGTACCATCATGATGGATTAGGTTGGCGACAAGTGTACAGTGTACCTTATGAAGAGGTGTCATTTGTCCATATTGACTTAGGCAATTTGCCGGACAGTATCCAAGATAAAAGATTAAAAAGGCAAGCCGATGAGCTGCAGGCCAGTCTTTCGCTCATTAACGGACCGTTGCTCCAGGTTGCACTTTTTGATTTGGGTTCTCAGCGTGGCCAACGGTTGCTTGCGATTATTCATCATCTAGTTGTTGACGGTGTATCATGGAGGATTTTATTAGACGATCTCGATGTAGCCATAAGGCAGATCGAGCGTGGAGATGATATCCAACTAGGTCCCCGCACGACGTCATTCAGACAATGGGCAGAGAAGCAGCGGAATGACGTGTTAGGAGGTAGGCTTGACGGAGAGGTGGCATATTGGCTAGAAGCCTGTACTAATGATTTGCCAAAATTTCCTATTGATCGCAAAAATGGGTCAAAAAACATAGCCACGGCCAAATCGGTGACAATAGTTTTTAGTGCTGTTGAGACTGAGAAGTTATTGCATGCATCTAAGCGTGTTTATTGTGCCAAGCCTGAGGAGTTGATGATAGCAGCATTGGCTAAGACTCTGACAGAATGGACGAGACAAAAACATGTATGGATAGATCTCGAAGGTCACGGTCGTGAATCAGATGATAACAGCATTGATTTGTCGCGAACAGTTGGTTGGTTTTCCACGATGTACCCAGTGAAATTGAAAAATGAATCTACCGAAGGAGTAGCTGCATTAATTAGATCCGTCAAAAAGACGGTTCGTCATGTACCGCGACGTGGGATCGGTTATGGATTGCTTCGCTATTTACATCCTGATAGCTTACTTCGTGAAGACTTAGCGCGGATTGCTCCAAATATTGTTTTTAACTTTTTGGGTCAATTTGACGCTGTAATAAGAGACAACAAACTTTGGACCGTAGCAGAAGAATATTCTGGTCTGCAATACAGTCCCCAAGCCGAGCTCACCCATTTGCTCGAAGTCACAGGAATGGTGGTTGAGAACGAGTTACGGATGACTTGGACTTTTAGTCGTAATCAGTACAAAGTAAGCACAATACGTAGTTTGGCAAAACGATACAAGCAGGTACTTCAAGATATTCTTCGAGATGAAGAAGGAACTTCTGATGTTTCGATATTCGACAAACGATCGTCGCAATTGGAAATTCGATCTTGGTCGGAATCACCAATTGTAACCCTGAACAATGGAACAAGGACTCCCTTCTTTTGTGTTCACCCAAGTTGGGGTGTTATTGAAGGTCTATTGAATCTTGCGAAAGCCATAGAACCAGACAGACCCTTTGTTGCGCTACGCGCTCGCGGTCTTGAGGTAGGTGAAAAGCCATTTTATAAGGTTGAAGAAATGGCTCGTTACTATATCGCTGCTATACGACGGGTACAAAATGAAGGTCCCTACCTGATAGGTGGTTGGTCTTTTGGTGGAGGAGTGGCATTCGAAATAGCGCGGCAGCTTCAATCTGTAGGTGAGAAAGTTGCGATATTGGTTATGATGGATTTTAGCTTTTCAAATTGGCATCAGATCAAATCCGTTCCTATTGGTGATGAATATTTTTCACTTGCTAGACTTGTCAATGACTTTGCTGAGCTAACAGGTGGAGAATTTGTCAATGTTAATGACTATTCGGAGGATCTTCGCGGGATTGGGATGGATGAAGCTATTAAGTTAGCTGTATGTAGACTTATAAAAATGGGCCTAAAAATCCAAGAAGATACTGCGACAGGTATGATTAAGGGTGCTTTGGTTGCTGGCGAAGCGCATGAGCATGCATGCCGTAAATACACTGTGTCAACTATGCCAGTTTCTTTGGCCCTAATAAAGCCAGAAGAAAGTATTATCATCCATGCTGATCCAAACCATCCTGATCCAACATGTGGATTTTCAGATCTAGTCAGTAATGTAGAAGTTCATACTGTCCCTGGAGGACATGTCAGCATGATGCGTAAACCTCATGTGATCGAAGTAGGGCGTATACTCAATGACATTCTTGAGCAAGCCGACCCATCAACAAGCAGTCAGCTTCACAAGGTGCACTAGACGTGCCAAACTTTGTCGCAATATTAATTGCCCAAATCGCATCACTGGTCGGTACGCAGCTTACCGGCTTTGGACTGGGTGTGTGGGTTTTCCAGCGCACGGGTTCCACAACCTTGTATGGATTCGTCACTGCGGCTGTTTTAATACCTCGATTTCTCTTGTCACCCTTGGTTGGAGTCTGGATTGACAGCTGTGATCGGCGCAAGATCCTCATGGGTGTGCATGCTGGTGCCGGTTTGTGTTCTTTTGGCTTAGTAATATTTTGCATTCTCGGATTGCTCAATGTTTGGATCATTATTGCCTTTAGCGCCCTCGCATCGCTTTGTTACGCAGCAGACCGACCGGTGTTTGCCGCCATCACGACCGCTCTCATTCCTAAAGCACAATTGGGCCGAGCTAATGGAATGTTTGAGCTTGGTGTGGGTATCTCGATGATTGTGGGTCCTGCATTGGCTGGTTTTCTTTTTGGACGCTTTGGTCTAGGTGTCATTCTGATTGTGGATATAGCTACGTTTATGCTTGCTATGATCGTGTTGGCTTCCGTACGAATCCCATCAGTAGCAATCGAGTCCAGAAAATTCATGACAGGGTCAATCGTTCAAGAAGCACGCTATGCGTGGTGTTATCTTCGCTCTCAAACTGGTTTGGTAGCGTTATTGATATTGTTTGCAGTGTACAATTTTTTAGCAGGTCTTGCAGTTGTGTTGTTCACTCCATTGGTGCTCGGTTTTGCTGACGTGCAGGAATTAGGCGGCGTGCTCGCATTCGGTGGACTTGGCATGTTGGCAGGTGGTGGATTGATTGCGATCTGGGGAGGTCCGAAAAGACCCATGGAAGGTGTGTTTGGATTTATGCTAGTTAGTGGTTTGGTATTGTTGCTGGGTGCTTACCAACCATCATTGAAGTTGGTTAGTATTGCAGCTTTTCTTTTCTTGTTTGCAACCCCAGTGGTGGCGAGTTGTAACCAAACGATTTGGCAACGTACCGTGATGCCCGATCTGCAGGGCCGCGTGTTTGGGCTAAAGGAGGCGTTGTCCACCTTGCCATTGCCGATCGCTTATTTGGCAGCTGGACCCTTGGTTGATTGGGTGTTCGAACCGATGATGGCCAGTGACGGATTGTTACGTGATAGCTTGGGCATAGTGATTGGAGTCGGTCTTGGACGTGGAGTGGCATTAGTTTTTTGTCTGGCCGGAACACTCATGATCATTATGGTATTGTTTGCATACCTGTTTCTGTTAAGGCATCTGCGTAACGAACAATCTGTTGAACATGTCGAGTTTCCAAATATAGCGTTGTGGACAGTGGGGAATGCCGGAAAGAAACCGGTTAAAGATATGAATCAAGCACATTCCATGAAGGAGAGCTAACAATGGATTCATTCATTATGTATACAAAATAGAAAATAAATGCCATGCAATGTAATTTGCTCAAGCATATTGAGTGTATTGGAGGGAAACCTTGTCTCAGGATATCAAAACTAATCAATTGGTTGGTGTTGTTGGTGTTGGTAACATTGGTACAACTGTATGTGCCGATCTTTTGTTCTGGGGATATGGAGTGATAGGTGTAGACATGAATGACAGTCAGCTTGAGCTTGCACGCACAGCAATTGGGCGTGCGATTCGATTTGCTCCGGCATTGCGGCCCCAACTTCCAAGCATTGGTCTTGACGAAGCGTTTAGTCGTTTGGAGATGACCACGGATCTCGAAGCCGTAAGCGGTTGTGACTTTATTGTTGAAAATGTTCCTGAGAAGTGGGAAGCAAAACAAAAAGTCTACCAACGTCTAGATTGTATTTCGACCGGCATTTTGGCCGCCAACACCTCCTGTATCTCGATCACCAGGCTAGGGGCTTTACTTGCCGATCCTTGTCGTGTTGTTGGGCTGCATTTTATGAACCCGGCCTATCTTAGCGAAGCAGTCGAGGTGGTTATTGGCCGGCATACCTCTCAGAATACGTTGAAACGTTGTAAAGATCTGGTGAGATCCCTAGGAAAAGAAGCCGTAGTCGTAGAGGATCTTCCAGGCTTTGCATCCAACCGGGTCTCACATCTGTTTATGAACGAAGCAGCCTGGATTGTGCATGATGGAGTTGCCACACCGGAGGCGGTTGATCGACTTTTTTGTAAAGGATTTGGCCACCGCATGGGTCCGCTGGCAACAGCGGATCTAATCGGTCTTGACACAATCGTCAATACCCTCGATATGCTGGCGGAATCCTATGGTGATCCAAAATTCCGATGTTGCCCACTATTACGTAAGATGGTCGATGCTGGTGATTTGGGTCGCAAATCCTGTAAGGGTTTTTTTGAATATCCATCTTCGTAAGGCCACAAGGAGGAATACATATGTCACAGAATATTGAAAAGATTGTATCAGATTTCTTGAAACAGCGCACGGCGGTTACTCGGATCGATCGAACCAAGCACCTTTTCGAGTCTGGTATCGTGAATTCTTTGTTTTTACTTGAGCTTCTTTCTTTTCTAGAATCGCGTTTTCATATCGAGGTATCCATGGCCGATCTGGATTTGGAAAGATTTTCAACCATTGAACGGATCGTATATTTTGTTGTCGAGAAACAGCAAAAAGCAAATGAAACAACTGAAGAGCACACAAACCAAAGGCAGCAGACATGCATACAATAGCCAAAGAGCTTGAGCAGCGATTTTTTACCGTTGCGACTGAATGGGATAGAGCTCAGCAGTTGCCGGAAGACGCTCTTCAATGGTGTGCAGAAAAAGGTCTCTTTGGAGCTTGTTTGCCTGAGAGTTATGCTGGCATAGAGTGCAACAACGAACAGCTGCAGGTGTTGTTTGAAAGCCTTGGAGTCGTTGGCGGATCTCTCGGTTCTGTGATCAATGTGCAGCATATGGTAATTCGGGCACTAATGTGTGGTGCTAGTGAGGATCAAAAGATCGGGCTCTTACCTGCATTGGCGCAAGGCCGCGAAATCGCATCTTTTTGTTTGACAGAGCCCGATGTCGGTAGTGACATTGGTCAAATAAAGGCAGTCTGTGAATCGACACAATCCGGATTGAGACTACGCGGTACCAAGCGCTGGATCACCACAGGGGAACGCGCTACTGTCTATTTGGTATTTGCAAAAAGACAAAATGATACTGCAGTAGCCTTGCTGGTTCCACGCAATAATCCGGGTGTAGAAGTAACTCCCATTCGAGATTTACTGGGTTTGAGATCGGCGCATTTGGCGCAGATCGATTTTAATTGTGAACTTCCTGAATCAGCAATGGTCGGAAAACCTGGATTTGCCCTTAATTATGTCGCCGCTCAGGGCCTGTTGTATGGTCGGATGAACGTGACTTGGATGGCCTGTGGTATGTTAAGATCAACCCTCGAGGGGTTGGCTCAACGGGTAGTGAACAGAGAGTTGTTTGGAACTCGGCTTCTCGATAAGGGACAGATCAGATCGACTTTGACCCAAATGGGAGTGGACCTGGCGGCAGGCCGTGCACTTGCCTTTCAAGCCGCAGAGGCGATAAAGAACAAAGATGTGGCCATGAGTGACCGAGTCATCACGGCCAAGTATTTCTGTACACGCGCCGCGGCCAAACACGCGGCAACAGCGGTGCGTATGTGCGGTGCGGTTGGCTGTCATGAACCCAACGGCTTAGCCAGGTACTATCGCGATGCCAAGATATTTGAAGTCGTGGAAGGTGCCAACGAGGTGATTGAAATGCTTCTTGGTGCAGCATTTGCTCGGGAGTACACTGATGTTGCATGAGAAGCAGATCTGCATTCAATATATTGATCTACTTGATGTTGCAAAACAAAGAGATGTGGATGTTGATTTGCTTATTGCTGTACTTTGGGGTCTGGTTATTTATTTTCGCACTGGTGACACAGAACCTCGATTAGAGCTTTGCAGATCGAGCCACTGTGTGGTTGAAACCATCACGGTTCATGTTGTCGAGGATGCCAGCATCTGGCAACTGGTTCGAAATCTTTCCATGACAAATGCAGTAGAGGGAATAAAACATCGATTGGTGTTTGGTAAGTGTAACTTTGATGAACCGCATAGGCACGTAGAGGTGATGGTAAACAACGCTTCCAATTGTGCAAGCGAGTTGATTTGCCGTTGGAACGATGATTTCATGGATCCATTCGAGGGTCATGCCCTGTGTAGCATATATTCGCGACTATGTGCTTGGTTTTCCAAAAATCTAGATGATACCATTGCATCCATCGAGCTACTGAATTCTGAGGAAGCAAGAAAAGCCATGGTATGTGGGCCAAAGGTCGAATTTGACAGATTGGCGACTCTTCATAGTCAGATGTATGCATCAGCCGAGGCTCACCCAAACCGTATAGCTATTCGAACAGCTGAAAGCACTATGACCTATGCTGAGTTGTCGGCCCGGACTCGAGTGGTCGCTCAGCAACTCAGGGTTGCTGGAGTTCGACGTGGCGATCGGATCGGCATTATTGCTCAGCGCAGCTTATATATGCCGATCGGTTTGTTTGGTATTTTAGCGGCTGGTGCAGCATATGTGCCGCTAGACCTTAAATGCCCTACAGCGCGGCTGCATGACATGATACGCATTGCACGCGTATCCATGATCCTTAGTAGCGGATCAATCCCAGAGCTCGATACAGCAATAACGGATTTGAGTGAATTGCTTCCAAACACGGGACTTAAACTTGTCAAAGTTGGATCAAGTTGCAAACCAATGAAATCAGCGACACAGTTGTTGGGTGACGAGGTGATGGGGAATTGGATTAACGAAAGCAAATCTGAAGACTTGTGCTACATCATTTTTACCTCAGGCAGCACAGGGGTTCCCAAGGGAGTCATGGTATCCCACCGCTCGGTGAATAACCGACTACATTGGATGCAAGGGCGTTATCCCATTACTCCAGAGGAGATTGTCTTGCAGAAAACACCGGCGGTATTTGACGTCTCTGTATGGGAGCTTTTTTGGTGGTCACAGGTTGGTGCTTCCGTTTACTTGATCCCACCAGGACACGAAAGGTTTCCGCTGGCCATTATCGAGGCAATTGCAAAATCTAGGGCAACGGTAGCTCATTTTATCCCCTCGGTCATTGATCCATTCTTGATATACCTCGAGCGACATGGTGGACAACAACGAATTCTCAGTCTACGCCGTGTTTTCTGCAGTGGCGAAGCACTGTCTTGCGCAACCGTGAGTCGATTTTGGCGTATTTTCGGGGTCGATAGGATTGGATTAACCAACCTCTATGGTCCTACCGAGGCTACTGTGGATGTAACCTACTATGATTGCATGCCCCAGGAAAGACCACAATCACGCATACCCATTGGTTTGCCGATTCAAAATACTCGACTACATGTTCTGCGGCATGGATACCCGGTGCCAGTTGGGGCAACAGGCACATTGTTTGTTGCAGGCGAATGCTTAGCCCGTGGTTATGCCAATGCTCCTGAACAGACCAAGGCGGCTTTTGTTCCAGAAATTTACGGTAAAGAGGTGATGTATAATACAGGTGATCAAGTCCGGTGGAATGATGAAGGTCAACTTGAGTTCCTTGGTCGTTGCGATGGGCAAATAAAGATCTCGGGTATGCGGGTCGAGCCAGAGGAGATAGAGCAGATTGGACGCGAACATCCTATTGTGGAAGATTGTGCCATTGCGATATCAGGTTATGGCTCCAACTTAGTAAGACTCACTGCCATTGTGGTTGCAAAAGAGCAAATTGCAGGTATGCAATTGCGGGATCACTTTGCCTCCCGATTACCACCACACATGGTACCGATAGAATGCCGATTGGCCAAGACGCTGCCACGAACCTTGTCTGGAAAAATTGATCGTCTCCACCTTGCCGATCCCACGTACCTGGAAGACCATACAACACAAATGTGATGGCTATGGAGTGCTTCACAAAGAGGGGATCCAAACATGACATATAGAATATCAATAGACAATGATGATTCCTATGGCGCATCTATTTCAAACCAAGAGGACTACGGTAATCATTTCAGTGAAAGAAACCATGGGCATCAACTCCGCTTTGTCTACCCTGTATGGTTTGTATATGGACATGACACAGGAGTTGATTTATGAACGAGTTGTCAAGACGAGGTAATTTATTGAATTATGGTCCATGGTTTTTTGTCCCTGGATCGCCCTTCTTTCAACTTCGGTTGTTTTGTTTTACGTACGCCGGAGGTAGTTGTAATTTCTACTGTTTCTGGGCAAAACGGTTTCTTGGACGAATAGAGTTATGGGCATTTCAACCGCCTGGCCGTGGTAATCGAATGAAGGAAAAGCCCATCCGACGACTCGATGAGTTGGTCGAGGTTATTGTGACATCTATCGATGGTTTCCTAGACTTGCCATTTGTGTTTTTTGGACACAGCCTGGGCTCCCTGATTGCTTTTGAGCTGACTCGACGATTGCGCCTGCGCAATGCAAGACTGCCAGAGCACTTGTTTGTCTCGGCATGTTCTGCACCACATTTGGCTCGCAAGCGAAAATCCATACATCTATTGGGTGACGAGGAACTCATTGAATGTATACGAAGCTATGGAGGTACACCTCAGGAAGTGATTGGTGATCCCGAAATGCTGAAGCTTGTATTACCACTTATCAGGGCCGATTTTGAAGTCTATGAAACATGGAACTATTGTCATGAGACTCCTCTTTCAGTTCCAATTACGGTTTTTGGTGGTACTGAGGATGAAATAGCAACAACTGATCTAGCCGCATGGCGTGAGCAGACAAATGTTAAATTTTCAAAGCATATGCTGCCAGGTGGCCATTTTTTCATTCATTCTGCCGAAAAGCAACTGATTGATATTCTCCAGATGGAAATGAGTGTTTACACAGCCGATATAAAAATCGATAGGTAAACAAGACACAACGACCGCCATTAATAAAAGGAAGGAGGTAGTCAATGAGTTATTCAGAAGAAGATACAGCCGTTTACAATGTTGTAGTAAATCACGAAGAGCAATATTCGATCTGGCCTGATTACAAAGATATTCCGAATGGTTGGCGTGCAGTTGGTAGAAAAGGCACCAAAGAAGAGTGTCTAGCCTACATTGATCAGGTATGGTCGGACATGCGGCCGCTCAGCCTACGCAAACGTATGGAAGAAATGAAATCAGCAACATCAGATTCGCGTTTGGATAAAGATAATCAAAAATAGAAAACGCGATCGAAGTTCTCTGTACTCATCCAACAGATTGCATCTTGGTAGTATCCATTCGGTTGGCGCTATTGATGAATATGATTAGAACAATAAAATTAGTTCTAGGTTTTATCTCGTCAAATCAGAACTCTTGTTTGATGGAATTGATGTTGATGTTTTGAATTCCGAAAAATAACAATTTTTGTTACTTTTTCATTCGATCAATATCATTATCATTGTTGTCCAAAATAAATTGAGATGCATGATTATTACGAAACAACTTGTTGAAATTGAAGCATGTCATGATGACAAAGAATTGTGACTCTGAAAACCTATTTTGGACAAGCGTGGATTAATATCATCCTTTTTTCGAAATGATTTTAGGTTGTGTTGATATGCACTTTTTAGCTATTCAAGGAGGTGTTTTACATGTATAGATATGTAAATAGAAAATATTAAGTGTTTTTACAAAATAGTTGAAACACATAGACTGAAAATGGGTAGTGGGATAAAAAGGCGGATATTACTTCTTATATTTTGTTTCGGGGCTGCTGCTGTCATATGGTTTAAGCCCTCCGATATTGGTGGTCCTTATCCTAAGAAGTTTGCTATGTGGAACGAGAGGTTACGCAGACAATCTCTGGGTGGTGATGTAGCAATTTTGGACTTGGATGCTGTTGACCGAAATATCGAGCTCGTACGTAAAAAAGTCGATCGACGATTTGCTTTGCGATTGGTTACCAAATCACTTCCTTCGAAAAACCTCATTAGATATCTGATGGATAAATTGGATACAACGAGACTTATGGTCTTTTCGGAGAGAAACCTGGTTACCCTGCTTGGTTTGGAGGAACCAATCGATATCATGCTTGGAGTGCCGCTTCCGGTTGCAACGGCCCATAAAATACTGAAGTCAAAACCTTTAGCTGAGCAGGTAAAATGGTTGATCGATACGCCACGGAGATTGAACGAATATCTTGCGGTTGCATTGCAGATGGATATCAAGCTGAACATCGTCATTGAGATCGATGTTGGACTGAGAAAGGGAGGGGTCGAGAGCCACAAAGAGCTATGCAAACTGCTTCAGATAATTACAGAAAATCCACAAGAATTGTCTTTTTGCGGACTGATGGGCTACGATGGCCATGTTCCATTTGCACCATTTTTTATCAGTGAAGATGGTGAGTTTCAAGAAGTACACGAGCGGTACAAGCAAATGGTGAAGGCTTCTAGGTCTGCATTTCCACGGATTTTTCATTCTGGATTGGTGTTTAATAGCGGAGGCAGTCGGACATATGTTCGTTACGACGCAAGTTTGGTGAATACACCGGTGAACGATATTGCATTGGGATCGGTTTTTCTCGCACCTAATTCATTTGATGAACTCATTAACATCGGACATCGACCGGCATCTTTTTTGGCTTCCGTGGTGCTTAAGAAAAAAACCAGGGGTAAAACTTCTTTTGTCGAGTCGATACAAGACGTTATGGCGATTTGGAATCCTAACCTCCGAGTTTCTTATCATTTACAAAGGGGTGGGTTTCCGGGTAAGGTGATCGCGCCGCCCGGGTTGGTGGATAATCCATTGATTCGTAGATCTTCTGGTATTCGAGGGCTTTTCTGCAATCAGCAGCTTTTATGTGGATCAACCAGTATACGTTTGGAAGAAGGTGATTTTGTGTTTTTTCATCCATGGGAGGCAGATGGATTGCTTTGGTTGGACAATATACATGTATTCCGGGGAAGCAGCCTGCTTGATCAATGGAAGACCATTTGAAGATCCGAACGTACTCCTCATGGTTTTTTCAACGGTGTATCCAAAAAACGCAGTGGGTTTAAATCAGTCTCGAAACTAGGTTTCTTTATCCGGATTGTCTTGTCCCTGGGATGTGGCGGCAATTTCTTCCGGATCGTTTTGATCTGGCTTTTCGAGGGCGGCTTTCTTTTGAGCATCGATCTCCCGTAAGCGTTTTTGGATCCGATCGAGTTCTTTTGAGCGTTTGTCTTTACTTTTCTGCATTTCGACCAGGTAGTAGCCGATGGGTATGACAAATATCAAAACGACAATCCATAACAACATCCGCATGCTCCTTTCAGGTTGCTTGATCGTAGGCGGTTTTTGCCAGGCTTGTCACGTAAAAAGCGGTTTTTGATCATCACCATTGAAAGCCGGATTTTTCTCGCATACATTGTCCATGGTCGTTTGGTTGGATAAAAATCCCGCCCAAGGAGATGCTATGTTTACAACCCCGACACTTTTGTTGGATGAGGCCAAATGCAAAGCCAACATTCAAAGAATGGCTGAAAAAGCCCAAAAGCACCATATCGGCTTCAGGCCGCATTTTAAAACCCATCAATCCCTGGATGTCGGTCAATGGTTCAAGCAGGCCGGTGTGACCCAGATCACGGTATCGTCTTTCGAGATGGCCCATTATTTCTCTTCTCAATGGAAGGATATCACGGTTGCCTTCCCGGTCAATGTTTTGGAGATTGATAGGATCAACGCATTGGCAAAAAGGATCAAGCTCAATGTGTTGGTCGAATCCCTAGAAAGCGTCGATTTTCTCAAAACTCACCTGGATGCCGAGATTGGATTTTTTATCAAGATCGATGTGGGATACCATCGTACCGGAGTCCAGCCTGACGACACCGATCTGTTGGACACAATACTGCAGGCGGCCGATGGGGCGGACCGATTGCGTTTCTGCGGTTTTTTAGGACATGCCGGCCATGCTTACAAGTGTACCCACAGGGATGATGTCATGGCGATACATAAACAGAGTCAACAAATCATGATCGCACTGAAAAAAAGATATAACGAGCGCTATCCCGGATTGGCGATCTCGTTGGGAGATACGCCTACCTGCAGCCTGGCGGATGATTTTACGGGCATTGACGAGATTCGTCCGGGCAACTTTGCTTTATATGATCTCATGCAGCATCAGATCGGATCGTGTGAAATCGAAAACATTGCTGTGGCGATGAGGTGCCCGATTGTGGCCCTGCATCCCGAGCGCCGCGACATGGTGATCTACGGCGGGGGAGTTCACTTTTCCAAAGAACAGTTGAAAACCCTCCAGGATACAGTAGTGTTCGGCCGGGTGGTCGAATCATTGGACAGTGGGGGATGGGGCGATGTGGTCAAAGACATGTATGTAAAAAACCTGTCTCAAGAGCATGGGATTGTAACGGGTCCGACGGTGGAGCTACAAAAGTACAAGGTTGGAGACCGAATCACGGTATTACCCGTGCATGCTTGTTTGACGGCCGATTTGATGAAACGGTATGTTTTGACGGGCGATCTCGAGGCCATCTTCATGATGGGCTCCAAACACCAATGTCTTTGAGATGCCGGTGGCTGGTAAGCGTATACCCCGGGTGCACGCTTACGGCGGCTATATCCTGACCAGCGTGATGCACAAATTGTGCTTATTCAAGATCGTCCACCAAACCGGGATGGTTTGTTGCCTGATCACGGCTTGGATTTGGTTCCAACGGTTGCCGGGTTGAGATACGTCCTCATTGGGGATCAACCGGATGATTTTGGTGTTTTCCATCAGGCCGGTTTTGATGGCTTTCAGGATGGACTCTTTGGCGCTCCATATGAGGGTGGCGGTCAAGGCTTGGTGGGGGCTTGCTTGTGATTGAATCCAATTCCGTTCTTCGGGGGTATAAAAGTCTTCCAACATGGATGCGTTTTTGGGCGCTATGATCTCGATGTCGGCTCCCAGGTTGCCAAGGTTGTCGCGGCAAACGGCCGAAAAAGCCAACTCATCCCTATGGGAGATGGTCAGGGATACGGGTAGGTTTCGGCCGTGTCTGTCTTGTAGCTGCGGCCAGCCGTTGGGATTTCTGAGGATCTCGAAATCATTGGATGCTTGGATCGAAAGGTCGAGGGGAGTTGCGCGTTGCATGAGCAAATACTTGGCGGTCGCCCTGCCCAGCATCCATTGACGATGGCGTTCCGGGTGCCGATAGCGACGCCCGGATTGAATTTCTGTTGCGGTGAGATAACAACCCGAGGCAAGCCCGGGTCCGGCTTGGGTCAACACCCAATGGATATCGTCCGGCGGGTCGTTCGGGGTGGCTTCCGGGTGATGCTCTAGGATGGTGACTGCCGCTTGTAGAGCATTGTCGATACCACCGATCGGGTGATTCACCCGATCGGTGGCTTCGAGCAGGTTCGGTTTATACGATTTGGACATCCTATTTGTTTTCGGATTCGGGCACCAGCTCTTTGCGGACGTCTTCGGGTAACTTGTTGGGCAGCGGCGAGGTTTGGTATCCGTTGAGCTCCAAAAGCACAAATCCGCGCTCGTCCACGACCTGGATGCCGTATTGGGTATGACCGTTGATCCGCTCGGGCACCACCCAGGCAGCGATTCTGCCCGTAGTCCCTTCGGGCAGCTTGTGCAACTTGAGCTTACGAACACCCGCCGGCAGGCCGAGCTTTTGGCTCTTTTGAGCTTCTACGATTCCGGCTGCCTGGAATGCCAACTCGGTAAACATGGGATGTGCAGACAGTTCGCCCGGATTGGCCATGGGAGGCACCTCCGTACCGGACTGCATCCAGCCGGCCATACGTCCGTCTTGGCTCTGAGTTACCTTTTCGAGCACCTGGAAGCTGGGTCCGTGGAAGTATGCTTGGTAAATGGCTTCCTTACGAATACCTTTGCTGATTCCGTCTCCGGGAGGCTCGGTCTTGACGATCACCGAGTCTTGATCCAATCGGATTTTTCCGTGGAAGTGTCTGGTCACCTGGACTTTACCCACCACCAAATTGCGTTGGGTTTCCATGGTGGCAAGAAACACTCTGCCCAGATCATCCCAAGTGGGCAGCAGCCTTACTGTAGCAGTTCGAGGCTCGTTTCGGTAAAACTTGAGAGGAGCTTCAAACGCCAAATCTTCTACCTCCACCACGGCAAGATCCGGACGTAGGAGGCTGGCTGCTTCGGCGAAGGTTTCCACCGCCATGACGCCCGGTAATACCGCCGTACCGTCGATGCGGTGATCCTCGAGAAAACGATCCCGATTTGGATCGAAGGTCACTTCGAGCCTGAGACCGTCTGCGATGGTCCAGTCGATTGCTTTTCCGAGCAATGGGTATCGTGCGGGATTTTCGGCGAGCCGATCATGGAGTATCTGTAGGTCGGCGCCTTCCGCCACCAGTCCTTTGTACAGGATTCCCAAAGAGCGGGCGACAACCAGCTCTCCACTGAAACCCGATGCAAATACGCGCCGGACCGAGGTGCAGCCTTCCTCGAGCGGGATCAAATTGATGCCGGCCGCGGCCAGCTGCGCCGGTACCGAGCCGCGTGTCGCCATGCCTCGCCCGGCCCATCCACTATATGCCAGGGTAAATACCTGCAAGCCCGGGCGGGCCTTTTTGAGATAGGTCGAACACTTGCTCATAAAATCATTGGCCGCCGAGTAATCCGTTTGTCCCAGGTTTCCAAATCTGCCTGCCACCGATCCGAACAGCATCAATCCTTTGAGCGCAACATTGGTGGTTGCAGCCAAGAGAGTGTTCAAGCCGATCGATTTCACTCCAAAGATGAGATCAAATGATTCTGGTTTTTTGCGGGCAATACCCTGGCTGTGTTCCAATCCGGCAGCGTGCATAATGAGGTCGATACGCCCGTGCGCCTGCATAATCTTGTTGATGGCTTCATCGACAGCTTGTTGGTTCGTGACATCCAGGCTTACGTGATGGGCCTGTGCGCCGGTGTTGCGGATGGTGTGTAGCGCTTCGAGCGCGGCGCTTTTTCTTTCCACTTCTCGGATGGCTTTGTCCACCAACACCGGAGTCACCCGTTCGCCCTGTTCACGAAGCCGGTTCGTGAGGTTGGCTTTCAAGGTCTCCCGATCGGTGGTGAGCAGTATAATGTCCGGATCATCATTGGAAGGAGTCGGGGTGAGATCCGCCAAATAATAGGTACCGCCTATGTTTTTTGCAAGATCCGTAACGATTTTACCAACGATGTCGCCTGCGCCTCCGGTAACCAAAACCACGGGATCTTTTTCCGGAAGGCTGCCGATTCCGGATAACGCCTGGTCGGCTTCAATGGGCTTGTATTCGCTCAAACCCACCGCCCAACGACGTTCACCGACTCTGCCTACTTCAACAACACCTCGGTCGCTTTCAACTTCTTCAATCAGGGCGGAAGCTATGGTTTGTGCTTCGGCGTCGACCGGGAAATCGACGACTTTACATAAAGTCTCCGGCCACTCTTGGGCCAAGGTTTTGACAAACCCGGTGGTGGCGCCGCTGGCGGGATCCTGCGAGCCTACTCCGGGCCGCAATCCGAGATGGCCTCCCATTTGGGTGGCGGCTACAAAATAGGTGCCCGGTTGGTTGGACAGCACTCCGTCGAGTGCTTTGGCGACCCTAAACGGAAGGCGCGCGCGCAAATCGAGTGCTCGTTTCCATGCGGCTTTATCCCGGGTTTCCGGCAAGACCGCTTTTTGGCAAGCCGTAAGCAGCCAAACACCTTTGGGCGCCTGTTGGGAGGCAAGCTCGGCGATTTGCGAGGTCACCGAATCCGGGTCACCGGACGCGTCGATCCATACGGGCTGGGCACCTCGGTGTTTGAGTGCGGATTCGAGCGCCTGGACTACGGGTGATGGTTCGGACACGATGAAACATTGGCTTCGTACTTCCACGCCGGTCGGCAGACAGTCGCCGGCTGCCGGCCTTCCCACCAGTACAGAGGCAAGATAACGCACCGATTCGGATTCGACCGGAATGCTGGATAAGGGCAACACGTGGTCTTCACCCGCTTCCTCTTCGGTTGCATCCTGAGATTCGGCCATTGGAGTGTTTTGGGCTTGGGCGGTTTGGGCTTGGGTGGCGTGCGCGGCCGATTTTTCCTCCGCAAAACGGATGATGTGAGCCAGGGTGGGATAATCCGAAAGCTTGAGATCATCCTGTTTTGGGATGTTGAAAGAAGTCCTGATCTCCGAAAACAGCTCGGCCTGTTTGACCGTGTCGATGCCCAGGTCGGCTTCCAGGTCGAGGTTGACGTCCAACATGTCGGAGGGATAGCCGGTTTTTTCAGAGACGAGAGAAAGGATCTTAGCTGTGATGTCATCGAGGCTCATCTGCGAAGGCACCTGGACGGGAGCCTGAGCAGGCGGCGCTACCACGGCCGTTTGGGAGACGGGTTGCACCTGTTCTGGCTGAGCTGTCTGGGCTGCCTCCGGTTGTATAGCTGTGGCTGCCGGTTGAGGTCGGGATACTTCGGGCTCTACATCTTTTGTTTTTGGCGCGGGCGCAACCACGCCTTGCCGGGCTATGAGCTCGGATTTGGTTGCGGGCGCGGATTCGATGAATGCATCATCGCTTTTTACTCTCAAGGTGTTGTGGATCACTTCCAGCTCGGCTTGGGGTTGGTTCGCAATCCCTTCGATCCAAGCTTGGTACACGGCCTGATCATGAATACGGCTTGCGCCGTTTTCGATTCTCTCTGAGACGGTCATGGCCACCTGAGATCCGAATCCGGCCGACAATCGCACCGCATAGCGGACATTTTGCCGGCCTCCTTTTGACAGGTTGAGTTTTCCCAAATCCGGGTCTTCTTCTCGATGGTTGGGGATGGGCGGGATGACTTGGCGCTCCAACATCCGTACGCCCAAAGCATCTTCGATGCCCACACCCATGGGGTGACCGGTGTATCCCTTGGTATTGGCGATCACAATATCGTTCACCTGTTGCCCGAACGTCTTCCGTAACGCATGTACTTCAGCCGCCGCGCTGCCGCCGCGGGCAGGAGTGTAGGTTTCATGCGAGATGAAGACGGTTTCCTTGGCCATCTGGGTTCTGTCTATACCGTAGTCGGTTTCGACCTGTTTGATCATGTTATCCATGCAGTTGCTGATGTGATCCACGTCCAGGCGCGTGCCGTGGAAAGCGCTGTTTGCAATCACGGTGCCTAAAATCCTGGTCAAGCCATGCATACCCCGTTTTTTGGTCTCTTGTGCGTCCTCTACGACCAAACCGACTGCGCCCATGCCGGTAATCATACCGTTTCTTCGCCGATCGAAAGGAATGGCGGCCTTGGTGAGATCGGATTCGTTGGTTACCGCTCCGGTGGCGAACAATCCGCCAACCAGCCAAGGAGCCAGGTTTTCGTTGGTGATATCGTCCGATCCGACCACCAAGACTCTGCGGCAACGGCCCAATCGGATCCAGTCGGTAGCCAGAGCGAGGGCCAATGTGGTCGAAGCGCATGCGCTGTTGACACCGACATTCGGTCCCCGGGCTCCGATCAGCTCGGCCAATTGGGCATGTCCCATGTTGAGCGCCCGGAAGATAAATTTGCGATCCAAGCTGAAAGGCTCACCACGCTCTTGTTCGAGCGCTTCGATTCTTTCGCGTATGGCGTGCAAAGGTCCGATGCTGTCGGCCAGGTGTTTGAGCTCCGCAATGCGTGACGCGTAAATCTCGTCTCGGTTGTACCGGTTGATTTCTTGTACGAACTGATCGTATCCAGGGAAAGCCGATGCGAAGATGATACCGGTTTCATCGGCGATTTGGGCCGGAAGCCTAAATCCGATCGGCAACTTTTTGCCCGAAGATACGGTCTTGTGGTTCATGACCAAAGGAATTCCGGCATCTTTGAGAGCCAGCAACCCGGCGCCGATGGCCAATTGGGTGGTGATGTCCAAGCTGCGGACTTTTTCGTCCGGAATACCGAACTCTTGTGTCAGATCGAAACGCCCCCTGCGGGCCGAAAGCCGCACTACTTGATCGGGGTCGTCGATCACTTCGAAATAGGGTCCGCCCGGCGCATCTTTGATGAGTCGTACGATTCGTTGGCCTGCCAAACGCCGGCGGTTTTCCTCCGGGATACTATCGATGCCGATGGCTCCGTTGAGGATGTTGTCGATGTTGGCGTCGTCGAACACGGCATGATTGGTGCCCGGCAGACCGAGGCTGGCTCCACTGATGACCAAATCGACAGGCTTAGCTTTGGTTTGAGGCTCGGATACCGGCTCGATGGATGGAATCGATACCTGCGCCGCGGGCGGGTTGCTCTGCATGCTTCCCAGGGTTTTGCAGGCCGCCAAGGAGTTACAGAATGACGGCCAATCTCCGACTTTCGGATTGTTGGTGCATACCGATATGACCCTCGGATCATCCAAAACATCCAACACCAGGTTGGCCAGCACCCTTTTGGCGCCCACTTCAACGAACAACCGCACACCGACTTTGTGCATTTCCTGCAGGGTCTCGACGAAACGAACCGGAGACGCCACTTGTTTGGCCAAACGATCCAGATTGGCCGAGATGGCGCTGGGACTTGGATCGTAGGGTTTTGCGTCCAGGTTGGCAATCAGCGGTATGCGCGGGGGGTGAAAATCAATCTTGGCCAGTAACGCCCGCAGTGGTTTGGTTGCGGGTGCCACAATATGCGAATGAAAAGCATGGGATACCTGCAGTTGAACCGCACGAATTCCCTTGTCCTTGAAACGCGCCATGGCTTCGTCCATGGCGACCGTGCCGCCGGCGATAACGGTTTGGTTGTGGCTGTTGAAATTGGCGGGCGCTACGTCTTGGATGTCTTGAATGACCTCCATGATTTTATCCAGCGGTGCAAGGACGGCAGCCATTTTACCGGGATCCCGAACGTTGACGGAAGACATCTCTCTTGCCCGGGCGCTGGCTGCATGGATGGCTTCTTTAAATGACAGCATACCGGCTACCACCAGGGCGGAGTATTCACCCAGGCTGTGTCCTGCTACCATATCCGGGACCACTCCGTGATGTTCGAGCAACCTTGCGATGGCGATATCCGCCGCCAGCATGGCGGGCTGGCAGATGTTGGTGTCCCTGAGCTTCTCGACGTTTTCGGGCGTATCGTCGGTGTAAATATAATCGGTCAGAGGCTTGCCCAAGAGGGGTGCCATGTATTCGTCGGCTTCAGCGAAGGTATCGGCCACGATCGGTTCGGTGGCCCGAAGCTCTTTGAGCATATCGATATACTGCGAACCTTGACCCGGTAGCAAGAATGCGATCTTGACCGGATCCGAATCACGGTAAAAAACCCCTTGGGCCGCCATGGCGCGCCAGGGTTTGTATCCATCCGATGCGAGAGCCACAAGTGCGCGTTTACCACGTTCTTGCCGCTCGGTTTCGCTTCCGTATTCGATGACCAGACATTGGGGTTTCGAACGCACCTCGTCCTGAGGTGTCTCGGGATCTTGCTCGCCTAAAGCCGCCAATTTCGCTTCCAGGGCCTTTCGGATTTCTTCCCGGTTGTTGCCGCCGACTGCAAGCATGCGGCGATCGGGACGGTTGGTTTGCATCTCAACAGAAGAAGTTTGCATGTTGTTGCCTTTCGGGACGTCGAATACCTTGGATTTGTTTCCATTGGGTCGGTATTCGGTAAGCAATGCATGAAAATTGGTACCACCAAATCCAAACGAGGATACGGCAGCGGTTCTGGGGGTGCCGTTATGTAATTCCCACGGAACGGCCTGGGTGGGTACATACAGAGGAGAATCGTCAAAAGGAATGTTTGGATTCGGGGTTTCAAAATTGATCGATCCCGGAATGGTTTTGGTGCTGAGGGCAAAAACGGTTTTCAACAAAGAAGCCGCGCCCGCAGCGCTTTTGAGGTGACCGATTTGGGACTTGATGGACCCCATGGCGATGGATTTGTTTTTGGCTCCGGCGGCCTTGAAGAACTCGTTCGCCAAATTACCTTCCACCCGGTCTCCCGCGATGGTCGAGGTCCCGTGGGCCTCCAGCAAGGTGACGTCACAAGGGGAGATTCCGGCGCTCTCATAGGCGCGGCGCATGGCCAGGCGTTGCCCTTCCGGGTTGGGGGCGGTGATGCCTTTGCCCTTGCCGTCGCTGGAGCTGCCGATACTTTTCAGTACGGCATAAATCTTGTCACCGTCTCTTTCAGCGTCTTCCAAACGTTTCAACAAGAGGATTCCGCAACCTTCACCCATCACGAACCCATTGGCGCGTTTGTCGAACGGACAGCTGAGATCTCCGGACAGCGCGCCGATCTTGCAGAACTTGACGAAGCTGTGGGGTGACATGGAGGAATCCGAGCCGCCGGTAAGCACCATGTCATAGCGATGTTCAATCAAGCCGGTTACTGCCATTTCTAAGGCGGCCAATGATGACGCGCAGGCAGCGTCCGCAGTGTAGTTGGGTCCCCTGAGTCCGAAAACATTGGCAACCCGCCCGGCGATGACATTGGATAACTCACCGGGCATGCTGTCTTCAGTAATGGGAGGCAGCTCTTCGATGACGGTCGTGGTAAACTCTTTGATGATTCGATTTCCAGCTTCTTCGGAAAGAGCTTGAAATGCCGGGGTTGATTTGAGCTGTCGAATATAGCGGGGAAGATAAACCCGGTGATTGGTAATAAACTGCAACTCACCCGCCATGGCATTGCCGATGATGACGGCCATGCGATCGCGATCGAACTCTTTTTGATCGTATTGGGCGTCCTGGATGGCTTGGCGCGAAGCTTCGACCGCCCATTTTTGAACGTTGTCCATGGACTGGGATGTCTTTGGAGGAATACGGTATTTCAAACAATCGAATTGGAAGTCGGTGATCCAGGATCCGATTTTGGAATAGGTCTTGTCCGGCGCCTTGGGATCAGGATCATAATGATCTTCCGTTTTCCATCGGTTTTCAGGTACTTCCCGGATACTGTTTTTGCCTGAAAGGATGTTTTGCCAGAAACTCTTGGCGTCATTGGCGTCGGGCATTACAGCGCCCAGTCCGATTATCGCCACTCCTGTGTGGTTGTTTTTCGTACTCATGCCGATCTCCTCAATTCGTTGCAACGGTTTGTGCTACAGAGTTCAGGTCGTCAAGCATTCCAACCATGCAGTCGTTGATGCCGGTGAGATTGATGTTTTGTTCGAAACTCCTGAGTGAACCGTCGGTCAGCGGGCTCCCGTTTGCCTGGGCTCCTGCTGCCAAAAACATGCTTTGTGCGCTGATCTCTTGTGCGGTCTGCCGGGCCCAAAGGCGGCTCATGGATGTGAGTGTCTGGATATCATATCGGGATGAGTCCGGATTGCCCTTGGACACTTTACGGCAAAAGGATGCGGCCACTTCGAGATGCGCGATCAACAGCCCCAGGGTGAACAACACATGCTGGTTGCGGGTCAGTTTGGCCTTACGGCAGACTTCCATGAATTCGGCGAGCGCCCAAGCGGCACGTGCACAGGTTTTGGCGCCCGTACCAGGGGTTTTTTGTTCCAATTCTTCCATCTCGCGGGCGAGATTTTTAAAGTGCTCGCCCCGGCTCAATAGATGGGATCGCCAGCGATCTTGAGCGATGGTGCGTTGGCATATTTCAGAAGTGCCTTCGTAGATGCAGGTGATACGAACGTCTCGTTTGAGCTTTTCCACTTCGTATGCGTTGATATATCCATAGCCTCCGTGGGCTTGGATGGCCGCTTCGGCGGCTGCATTGCCTGCTTCGGTGGCGGTCAATTTGGCCACCGCACCGTCTACGGCCAAATCCAAACCACCCTGGTCGAGTTGATCGGATACGAATTCGATATGAGACCGGGCGGCTTCGAGAGCCACCGCGTGCGGAGCAATGAGTTTATGGGTCCAACCGGGCTTTTCACACAGCAAAGAGCCTCCTTGGTAACGCTCTTTGCCGTAGAGAATGGCCTTATTCAACGCGCTGTTTCCACAACCCAAACCAAAGGCTGCTACCATGACCCGGGTGTAGCCGAAAACCTTGGCGGCCTGAGAAAGACCTTGTCCTTCGACTCCACCGATGAGGTTTTCCACCGGGATGCGGACGCTCTCTAATGATATCGGGGTTGTATTGGATGCCCGGATTCCGTGTTTGACCTCATGCGCGCCCGGAACGAATCCCTCGGTGCCGCGTTCGACCACAAAAAACGAGGGGCCTCCGGGTGTTACCGCCAGAACCGTATACAAATCGGCAATGCCTCCGTTGGTGATGAACTGTTTGTTGCCGTTGATTTCATAGGCTACGGTTTTGCCGTTTTCGATTATCGGATTGGCCTTGGTGCGGATGTGGGCCAGGTCGGAGCCGGCCGAAGGTTCCGTCACCGCGTAAGCCACCACCAGGCCCTCCTCTGCGACTCTTCTCATCCAGCGGTTTTTTTGCTCTTCGGTTCCGCCAACCCGCAAGGGATCGGTTCCGAGAGATACGCCCAACAAGGAAGTTGCGATACCAAGGTCTACCGATGCGACAGCTTCTGAAATCCTGAATATATCTTTGGCCCCTCCGCCCAAACCTCCATATGCGGTGGGTATAAAAGCCAAGTGTATGCCGATCTCGGGGCCCAGTAACTCTCGGATGAGATCCTCGGGGCAGTTGTCTTCATGATCGTTGCCGAGAAGGGTGTCGAGATCCATACGGCGTTTGGCGAAACTTTTCAGGGTGGATAGAATGAGCTCGAGCTCTTCTTGACTCATTTCTGGTTGTATCATTTGATTGTGCCTCCTAAGTTTGTTTGAACATTCAGCTCGATTGCGCTCCAATCGGCTGAGTTTTGTATGCGATTGATTCGATTCGGGGTGAATTCTGAGTGTGCCGTGTATTGCGTCATAGTATTTCCTCTGCCTTCCCCGATAAGATATGTATCTTTCTCGCTTCCCATGTGGGTGCATCCCTAGATGCAAATACCTTGCCAAATTTGTAACTTATTGATTTGTATGATTGTAATTGTGCGTCATGAAGAGTTTAGCTCAGAACATGCCAATAAAAGTGCGTATTTGATTTTGCTGGTGCAAGCAGCAAAGATCGGCAGTTGTACAAAAATAATCAATTATTACAATTGATTACAAAATATCTGATCGTCACTTGAGGGTGTTGTAGGGCGCTTGCAGGTCAAGGGTCAGGTGCGAAAAAGAAGTGGCATATGTAACTATATAATATTGAATGATTATTGTTTTTTCTGGGATTGTGTGGGCCGTGCGGGTTACATCTGTTCCTGGAGATACCTCTCAGGGGCCAGCCTCACCCAGAGGAGATTGAACCCATACTATGGTCTTTACCTCGTGTAAGCGTTCACTCGGCTACATATTTTCGATTTTGTGCCGTCTATATGTTTAGAGGGGGAAATGTTGGGAGAAAGCCGTGGGAAGTGTTCAAAATCCAGGTAGCGACCCGGGACGAAAACCAAGACGAATCGAGCTGAGATTTTTTACAATCTTGGTGGGATTGGTTTTTGTAGCACCGCAGGAAGGATTATCAAAAACCGTAGAGGTACGCCGGGTGGGTAAGCCGCAGATCGAGCGGGAAAACGAGGCGGTTGACGCTCGGTCCAGGTTGATAAAAAAACTATCGAACGGGAGATTGCAGGTAACCAGAAGCGGCTTCGACCAAGCCGGGATAGTCACGGTGGTGTCCGGGTTTGTGTGCCGGAAATTTCAAGCAGCTTGTAGGCATATCAACGCGGGCAACTTCGACGAGGCGGCTTACTATTTTCGGATGCATTCTGAGAAATGGGTCGGTTCGGCGGACCATTTGTGTGGATGGGCCAATGTATTGTTTCTACAAGGCAGGTTGGATGAAGCCTTTCAGGTCTACCGAAAGGCTCTGCAGAACGACTCCCTCCATCCGGGATCTCTGCTCGGAATGATGAATATCTATACGCAACGAAACAATCTCGATCATGCAAAAGAGCTATTTGTACTGTTGATAGAAAATCAATCTCAGGCGGCTTTGGCCCACAACAACCTGGGCAATGCATACCGGGCTTCAGGTCTCTTTTATGAAGCCCTTGTTCATTATGGCATGGCGTTGCAGATCGAGCCCGAATTGACGGCCGGTGAATACAACCGAGGGGGGATATTCTTGTCGATGGGAGAGTTCGATCGAGCAGCTCGATCTTTTCGATCTGCCGCCCAAAGTGCCCCGGGGTTTGCGGACGCATATTTGTATGAAGGTCTTTCGCATCTTAGAGCCAACCGTAGTGTGATGGCGACAGTCGCTTTGTACCGGGTTTTGGAGCTGGGGATCGATGGTCAAGTCGTTCAGTTGGCTTTAGGGGTGGCCCTTCAATCGTTACATCTCGATCGAAGCGCGGTGATGCATTTGAGAAAAGCCGGAGAGCTCGATCAACCCGACGAGCGGATCAACTCCCTGCTCTCTACGAGTTTTGTCAGGCTTGGGGAGTTGAAACAGGCAGCGCAAGTCATGCTACAGGATTTTGATACGGGTCCGAAAGACGCCGAGGCGCATTTCAAAATCGGATTGAAGCTTTTTTTATGCGAACAATACACCCTGTCTGCTTCCTACTTGAAAAAGGCGGTCGACTTGGGACGCCGGGACACCGATACTTACTTTGCATTGGGCCAAGCGCTGATGGAAAGTGGTGATTTCGATTCGGCTCTGGATGTGCTTGCCTATGCATCCAATCTCACACCACAATCCGCCAGGATACATTTTTCTATGGGGATCGCTCATTTTCATCGCGGTGAAATCGTATCGGCTATCCGGGAGATGGAGGCGGCCGCGCGACTCAATCCCGAGGACGATGACGCCAAAATTGTCTTGATGGATCTATTTCGTCAAGTAGCCGATTTCGAAGCCTGCGCCCGCACGGGACGATTGGTGGTCAATCGCAATCCCGAGCTGGTTCCACCCAGATTTGAAACCGCCTATTGCCAAGCCATGACGGGGGATCTCGACAAAGCCGTAGAAATGTTGGAAGTGGCGTTGGATCAAGATACCGAAGGTAGTCAGGTGCATCGAGTATGGAAAATGCTCGTACAGCAGACCTCCGCTCGCAGTCGAGTGCCTGGGATGTACTTACTTTTGGGTATGATTCAAGAGAGACGGGGTGACTGGAAAGACGCCGTGCGATCATATCGGCGGTTCATTTCACTTTCACCATCGACACATTGGATTCAGAAGATTTCAAGGACGCTGCATCAATTGGATCGCCATTCGAAAAAATCAGATCCAGCTTTTTCCGGTGTGCCGTAAAGGCTGCCAGGTTGTTTTCTTTGAGACTTTTTTTGGTGGATTTGTGAAATTGAAACGGATTGAGTTGGCGGCCGTTGGATGCGCGCAGCTCATAGTGCAGGTGAGCCGCGGTGGATCTACCCGTGTTTCCGCTTTCTGCCACCTGCATACCGGATTCGATCACCTTGCCGGGCGTTATGCCCGGTAATATTTTATTCAAGTGAAGGTATATGGCGGTTACCCCGGAATCTAGAAACCCGAGCTCGAGGCAGTTTCCGTTTCTACGGGTATTCCAGTTGCGGCGCATTACCCGGGCTTTGAAGGGTGTCGAGACCGAAGTGCCCACATCGCATTTGAAATCCACACCATTGTGGCGCCTTCCGGCCAAATCCATGATTTCGGTGATTTGTTCGTATTCGTCGATGGGGCCGTTTTGCAGACGTTCTTCGATCTCCTTGCCCTCGGAATCATAGAAACGTGTATAGATCGCCGCAGGAGGTTTGAAAGCATAAGCTGAAAACGTCTGATTCAATTTGGTGCTGGTGTAGCGAACCGCCAGGATCGAAAACTCGTTGTCGTTTTGGGTTGCGCGATAGATTACCTGTATGCGGTCATTCTTCAATACATCGCGGCACAGGTCGATCCACCAAACCAGAATGCGGCCGAGCTGTGCGTTGAGCACGTCGGCCTGCCGGTTTTCGAGGTGGCTTCTGAGTGTGTCGAAAAGAGATTTCTTGATGGATACATTCAGGGTGAGCAAGTCTTGAGAGGGTGGCTTCTCGTTCGACTCCGGGGCCGGAGTCTCAATGGATGTGGTTTCAGAAGCAATTCGGGCAGCAGCCTCCTCGGATGAGGGCTCGACTGCCTGGCCGTTGATAGGCGACTCGGGTGGTTGCCCGCCGGATCGATCGGCGGCAAAGTATCCAACCAAGACACCCAAACATAAACCGATGACAAACGTGAATAACAAAGCGCGGTAGTTGGTCGATGATCGATTCCCAAATGATTTTCCATATGGTTGCAAATGCACGGGTTGCCTCACATATTTATTGTTTTGGTTTGAGATAGGCAAGCTTGTCGGCAGGTTGTCGTTTTGCCAGGTCGAGCACCTTATCCGCCATGGATGCGACCCTTGGTCTACTTAAATCACAGGCCGGGAGGCTTCCGAGAGCCCCGCTGATTTGAATCCTTGTTGGGGTCACGTCTGCGCTCTGCAATTGGGTCAATTCTTGAATCAATTTTTGTCCTACTACCATGGTGTTTTCCACGCTGGCTCCGCCCGTCAATAAAATGAGAAAATCGGCCCGGCCGAATCGTACAATCATGTCTTCTGAGCGTACGCCTTTTTTGAGAGATTCGGCCAGCGTTTTCATGAGTTTAGCGGAATGATACCATCCCAGATCTTGGTGGAGCCGGTTTGCATTGTGAAGGTGAAATGCCAACAAAGAGAGTGGTTTGCCCGCTTTCTCCGCCCGGTCTATCTCCAAATCCAAGCTGGCTTCGAAATGTTGCCGACTGTAGGCGCCGGTTACACCGTCGAGTTGGGTGCTCTCTTCGAGCTTTTTGTTGAGATAGGAGCTTTCGATGGCTGTGACGAACAGATTTGCCATTACATCCAGCCCGATCAAATCGATCTCGCCGATTTCGCGCTGGTTAAAAAAGTTGTCCACCATCAAAACCCCCAGAAAATCATCTCTCGATTTCAGGGGCAAGGCGGCCAGGCGCTCAAACTTGAGAATTTCTTTTCCGAATGCCGGAGGCGGTTCAAATACCGCTTTGACATTGTTGGAGTAATATGGTTTGCGGTTGAAAGCGCACTTTCCGATCACGACCTGTAGAGGCACCTGAACATCTGTCTCGATAAAATCGGTTACCCCCAGCCCGATGGGCAACACAAAACCTCCCAAATACTCGTTCCAGGCATTTGAAACGGGTGGAAGCAAGTGGGTCTCGATAAGCTTGACTGTTTCGAGATCTTCAGGTCCGGTTGGTGTGGTCTGCTCCATGGTGTCGATACGATTGATGGGTCCTTTTGCCGCTTTGAGCCTCAAGGTATGGCTTTGTGGATCGATCAAAAACAAAAGCGCCCGATCGTAGCCGAGACCCGCCGGGTGGGTAATAATGCCCAAAAAGAGTTGGGGTATACGGTCACGTTCCTTTGTTTGGTTGAGCACTTGGGATGCCATACGGCAGGACTCGAGCTGTAAAAACAAAGGATTGTCTTTCGTTTTCGGCATGGTATATCTCTCAAGCGTATTCACATTTGGAAGAATAACGATCTGTGTGGGATTTGTCCAGTCTGCGGCGGAAAACATCCTACCTGGATTGTTTGGTTTGCGAGGTGGGACGCCGGGTGGATTTTTTGATACCAGTATGATGGGAAGCAACGCCGGCTGGTATACCGGAGCGGATTTACAGGCGGCCCAATCCGGATTGCTTGCAAGATGTACTTGGGGAAGTATTTGAAATATAAAGAATAATTATTACTTTTCGGGTGGCGGGTGCGTTTTTTTGAAACCTTGATGCTGGTTGGCGGATACATCCTAATAGAACCGTATCGAGTGGGGCATGGCTTCAGAGAGGATGAATGATGGCGAGTTGGTTGAAAAATGCAAACGGGGTGACTCACGGGCATGGAAAATCATGGTCGCGCGGCTCACGCCCCAAGTATATAGGCTGTCTATGCGGATGTTGGGAAGCGGGAGGGATGTCGAAGATGCCTGCCAAGAGGTATTTTTGAGAATGATCCGATCTTTGCATGCATTCGATGTGGAAAGGCCGCTGAGACCTTGGGTGTATCGTATCGCTTATCATGTATGTCTTCGAAAATTGGGGAAAATGTCCGAAAAAATGAGCCTGCCTACTGAGCCCGGGCAACTTGCATTGGTACAAGAGATGGATCGGCCCAACCCTGAGCAGTCCGCAGCGAGCAAGGAGACCGACAAGCTTCTTCTCGATGCATTGGATAGCTTGTCGGTCCAGGATAGAGCGCTCGTGGAATTGAGATATCGGGCAGGGCTGTCGGAGAACGAAGTTGCTGAAGTTGCCGATATGCCGGTCAATACGGTCAAAACCCGTCTGCATCGAGCGAGAGCGCGCCTGAAACAGAAGCTGAGTAAGATTTTTCAAAGTGAGACGGCATGAGCATAGAGCTTGAAGAAATGATCGAAGCCTATTTGGAAGGCGGATTGGACGAAGAGCAGGCTTTGGCGTTTGAGCTTTCGTTGTCCGATCCTCAAACCTCCCGGGCTTTTTCCGAGGCGATAATGTTGAGGGATTTGTTGACCCATCTGCCTCCCGACCAGCCACCCTGGGAACTTATCTTAAAGATTGAGTCTTCTGTGCAGGATCAAATCAAGACCTCCAAAGCGATGAATACACGGGACGAGAAAACACCGGCCTTTCGCAACACGGCGATTCGAGCAGTATTGCGAGGCACCGGATGGTCTCTCAGAGGTCCTGCCATGGTACTTTGCGGTATGCCGAAAGTGGATCGCAGGATCAGAAAAGCCGTCTCGATAAGGACGATTTGGGGTTCTGCCGGCCGACTGGCCCGTACATTGGGTCAAATGGGCCAAAAGCGAAAACGACCTTGGTGGAAAAGAGCCATCGAAAGGGTGAGTTGATGTGATGGCGGTTTTGGTGACATTGCTCGTGTGGTTGTTCTGGTTGTTGTTGGTTGTCTTGGCCATAGTGTTGCTTGTGCCCATACGCATGAAGGTACGGGGTGAGCTGAGTAATGACGGAGTTGATTTTGAGGCGAATGGTGTATGGGGATTTGGATTGCTTCGAGCCAGGTTTGCCAGCCAAGCCGAATCCGGGCTGTGGTTGCTGGGGTTTCGCCTGCGCATAGAATCATGGAAACCCATGGGTAGGACCAGAAAAGGTCTTCGAAGCTTGAAGCAGGAGCTCCGGGGCAACTTTCGCTTGGGCCGGCTGTGGAAGCAAAAACAAAGAGGCTTTTTTAATGTGCGGGCGTTTGTGTCGGTATTGAATCTTCGAGGTGCCTTGAAGGGATCAATCGGGTTTGCGGATCCGGCCGATACAGCCTTGCTCGAGATCATTTTGCGCGCCGCCAAAGGCTGGTTGCCCCGTATGCGGTTGTCGGTTCGTCCCGTATATATGCAGGAATGTATCGATTTGATGGGTTTTGTCGGGTCTACCGTATGGCCCGTTATGGTCGTATGGGTAATGATCCGAATGTTTTTGGCAAAACAAATTCGAAAATTACCGATTGAAAGATTTTCAAATCCTTGAGGAGGTTCAAAGATGAAACCAGTAACAAGCCTGCTTGCTTCGGTCAAAGAGCATTTGGTGACTCTCGCCAAAGGAAATGTGGTGGTGGCCAATAAGATCAGCGTGGGTGACAGGCACGTTATTCCACTGTGCTCTGTACGCTTTGGCTTTGGTGCGGGGGGCGGTAGTGGGGAGGGAGAAATTCACAAAATGGACGAAGGCTCGGGTCAGGGCATGGGCGCCGGAGCGGGTGTCGGGCTCAAGGTGAGTCCGCAAGCGGTTATCGTAGTGGAAGGTGATCAGGTAAGGCTCGAGAACTTGGTCGAGTAGAGGCATGGGAGGCCTGTTATGGAACACGTCATCGAATTGTTGAACCTCATTACTGAGGATGTCGATAGGTTTGTGAGCAGTGATGTCGTCATGGGAGAGCCCATTCGAATGGGAGACATCACTTTGGTAACCTTATCCAAGATCAGTGTCGGTCTGGGGGCGGGGGGAGGTGAGGGAGAGGGCCACCATTCGGATGGATCCGGCAAGCACAAATGTCATCCAATGGGAAAAGGCAGCGGAGTAGGTACGGGTGGAGGCGCGCGAATTCAACCCGTTGGTGTGGTGGTGTTTTCAAAGCAAGGGGTGGAAGTCAAGTTGGTCAAAGCCTCCAGGGGACCCTTACAGAAATTGTTCGATAAACTTCCTGAGATGGCCGAATGGTTTAAAAAGAATCAGAAAGAGAACGGATAGCAAGCTTTCGGTTGGTTTTTCGGTCGGAGATGAACTAGATTTCCACCAGCGTGTATTGGTATGGGTTGAGGAATAAAAGCATATACGCACCGCTTACCACCGGATATCCCTTATTGACCCATGCGGTGATGCCGCCTTCCATGTGTACGGCGTCGGTAAATCCCAGGTTGAGCATTTTCTGCAAGGCCTGGCCGCTGCGGTTGCCGCTTCGACAATACACCAGGTATTTCTTATGTTTATCCAATTTTTGAAGCTGGGTTTCAAAATCCGACGCATAAAAATCGATGTTGATGGATTTGGCAATGCGTTGTTCCTTGAATTCGGTCGGGGTGCGTACATCTAAAATGACGAAATTGGGATTCGATTGGTTATCCTGAATCATCTGGTAGGCTTCATCGACCGATACCGCATTGTCGGGCACTGGTGTGGGAGAAGGTTGCGGCGTGGGGGTCGGGGTGGGTTGGGGAGTCGGGGTGGGCGTCGGCTGAGGAGTCGGAGTTGGAGTGGGTTGCGGGTTGTCGCATACTTGTTTCTTATCGGAACAGCAATCGCCGTATTGTTCGCACAAGTTGTCACACCAGCATCCGCCCGGAGCCTTTTTGCCGCAATACCCAACACAAGAATTGTTGGGTTGAGGAGTCGGTGAAGGCTGCGGTGTGGGGGTCGGGGTGGGCGTCGGCTGAGGAGTCGGAGTTGGAGTGGGTTGCGGGTTGTCGCAAACCTGTTTTTTGTCTTCACAGCAGTCATTGTACTGGGCGCACAAGCTGTCGCACCAACATCCGTCCGGGGACTTTTTACCGCAATAATCACCTCCCGAGCTGTTTGCGCAAGATCCGGGAGCCAGTATCGGGACCTCATCCCGTTCTTCCACCTCCGGTTGGCTGGAACCATCATTCTGAGAGTTTACATCCTGAAGCGGCCCGCATCCGATGGTAAAGACGGCCGCGGCAAAAAGCCCGAACATTTTGGAAAAGAGCTTCATTTTGGTGTCCCTCCTTCAGTGATTGATATTTTCTCGCTGCATGGATCTTGCCGCAATCCGTTGTGTTTTGCAACCGTAAATTATTAGGGGAAAGTGAGCATGATTCGTATAAGAGACATGTGTCTATCGGGAACGGCTCGTATGTTCTGGTAATGTATATTTTTTTAGGATGCTGTCCACCACCAGGCATTGTGCCATCCCGGCTGAAAAGTCCAAACCGGAAGAGATGTTTTGCGTGGCGCCGAAAAGAATGTCGAGGGTTTGGGGTGCGAAATTCATCGTGGGCGCAATCGTGATCGAGAAATCGTAAAAAAGCCATCCACCTAAGGATGCCGTAAAGAAGATCCAGGGCCAGCTGAGCAAACCTCCCCGCAGCGCCAAAGCGGTAAGCAGCAAAGGAGCGATCATGCCGAGGCTTACAATATCTCCAAAGGCGGAACCCACACCCAACAACGACATGGCCATGTCTTGACCCGCCAAGGCACTCCGAAATGCATGGTACGCTCCCGGCCCGGCGGCTGCAATGGCTATGGAAAATGCGGCGATCCGGATGACGAAGCGAATCTGCTTGGAGCCCGGCAACTCCAATCCCGCCACGAGCCAGGCGCGGGCAAACATGACTGTGCCGATAACCGCCAGAATATTTGCAAGCACTGCTAAAGAACCCTGCGCAATTTCGACTTCATAACCGATGGAAGGTGCGAAATATGTCACAAGCGGCCCGAGTTCATACCATAGAAAAAGAAAAGGACAGGCTCCAAAAAACAACCAGGCTCTTCTCAAGTATTCTCCTTTTTCAAATTTCAAGGCGGCCGCTAAACAACCCGTCAACCATAGCATTTCCGAGATCGGACTCTGAAGGATTTGCAACAGCTTGGTGGCCCCCGGTTGGTGGTAAAAGATCAAGCTCAGGGTAAGGTACAACAACATCCATCCGACCGGTATGATGATTAGAGTCCGAAACTTCATGGGTCCCTCTTTTCGCTTTCTGCGTGGATCTGGGTGTCAAGTTACGTGTGGATCGGAATATGCCGGATGCAACCGTACGACCCACCGTACAACCCGATGATAGCATGTATGTATTTGATTGGGCTATGATGAAGGCATGTTGTGTGGAAAAAAACAGCCTGCCGGTGCCGGGCAGGAGGTTTGTCGCAATGAGCCTTGACAAGCAACTTGGTGGTTGATAGGCGGATATCCCTAACCCCGTTGTCGGGGTTTTTCTTTATCGTCTGAGTACGTTGAGGGTGAGTTATGGACATGCAGTGTATTTTGGTCGAGCAGATTGGATCATTTCGTACAACCCGTCGTCCGGTGCCCCGACCGGGAGACGGGCAGGTACTGATCAAAGTCAAGGTGGCGGGCCTGTGCCGCACGGATCTCAAGTTGATTCGCTTTGGGCACCGTGATTTGGTATTGCCGCGAATTCCGGCTGAGGAGGTGGTCGGAGAAGTGATGTTGTCCGGCAGAGGGGTTCAACATTTCAAGCCTGGTGATAGGGTGTATGTGTATCCGGGAGTATGGTGCAACGACTGTCCGGCCTGCAGAATGGGTGCAGAAAATCTTTGTCGCGCCATGCGGATTATGGGTTTCCATCGTGATGGTGGTTTCGCTGAGTATGTGCTTGCGGATGAGATGAGCCTCATTCGGTTGCCCGACGGCTTGGCCTATGAAGATGCAATTTTTGCAGAGCCTTTGTCTTGTTGCCTCAATACAGTCGAGCTTGCGGGTGTCAAAGAGGGCATGTCGGTCGGGATCTGGGGGGCCGGTCCGGCCGGCAATCTGTTGGGCCGCTTGTGTACCCATTTGGGTGCTTCGATCTACCACATCGAACCGAATCCCAATCGCAGGGACAGGGTTTCAGGGGCTGTCTCAGCAGAAGGTAAAATGTTTGACGTATGCATTGTTGCGGTAGGCGAAGCCGATGCATACCGTCAAGCCCTGAATTGTCTCGGGCCGCGAGGCTGCCTGGCGGTATTTTCAGGGTTGTTGCCCGAGCACGATCAAATGGTGGTTTCACTCAACCAGCTTCATTATCACGAACAAAGGATTGTCGGGGCCTATGGTTGCAGCCATCGTCACGGAAAAGTTGCCATCGATCTTATTGCACAAAGCTCGGTTTTGGTGCAAGACTTGGTCTCGCACGATATGTCTCTATGGGACTTGGGGCGTGCGCTTGATATGGTGGCGGATCGAAGTGGGATGAAAATATTGCTTCGGCCCTATTGAAAGGGGAGGTGGGTAATTATGATAGCCAGTGAAAAATCCCTTCGTGAATTCGGAACTTACATTCAAAAATTGATCGATAAACAGGATTTGTCGCGTCAGACCAGTTATGAGTTGTTTTGTCAGCTGCTCGAGGATCGTCAGCCCGATTTGCAGCAGGGGGCGTTTCTGGCCGCTCTGACATCGAAACGCGAAACCTCTTTGGAGCTTGCCGGGGCGTGGCAGGCCATTTTCGATCTGGATACCGTGCATGTATCCCAAGATCTGGGAACGCCTTTGGTGGAAAACTCCGGTACCGGGATGGACTTGCTGCGCACATTCAATGTAAGCACCGCCGGAGGTATTGTAGCCGCCGCTGCCGGTGTCCGCATGGCCAGGCATGGATCTCGGGCGTTGAGCTCGACCTGTGGTACCGTTGATCTTCTCGAAGCTTTGGGTGTTTATGTGGATTGTGAGATTGCCGGGGTGGAAAAGAGCATACGGGAGACCAACATCGGTTTATTCAACGGAATGAGCCCCAAAGTGCATCCCAGATCGCTCAGTCGCATACTGGGTCAAATCAGGTTCGGTTCTACACTCAACATTGCGGCTTCTTTGGCCAGTCCTTGCAAGCCTACCCATGCGCTTCGGGGTGTGTACTCGAAAGATGTGATCCCCGAAGTCGTGGGTTTGATGCACGAGATCGGTTTTGTACGTGCGATGGTGGTGCATGGTTTCGACGCGGCTTGCGAAAACGGTATGGATGAATTATCCATTTTGGGTGAGAGCATCGTGTGTGAGGTCTTTGAAAACGGGGATCACCATGCCTACATTCTGACTCCTGAGGATGTCGGATTGTCTCGGTGTTCGTATGAAGAAATTCGCTCCATGCAATCCCTCGAACAAGAAGCGGTCAGGCTCGTGCAGGTGCTGGCTGGATCGCAGCACCGGGCTTGTCAGGATTTTACTTGTTTGAATGCCGGAGCCGTCATGTACCTGGTGGGTAAGACCGCCACAATTTCCGAAGGGGTATCATGGGCGAGAGAAACCATCCAGAATGGTTCTGCAATCCGCAAATTGGTGGAATGGGTGGGTGTGCAGTGCGACGATCCGGAAAGTGGTTTGGATCGCTTGAACCGCATAGCCGGATTGGCCGGAGTGACCTTGGAATAGCGCTGCAATGTTTCTAGCGGCGCAATGTGGCGATCAATCGTTTTGGATACACAAGCAGCTCGAGGGCCTCTTTGGCCGATCTGCACACCACGTCGGCACGCTGGAGGGTCCGGATGCACGCTCCTTCCGCCTGAATCAGGCAGATCCCCAGGGCCGCATGCTCGAGCATGAGCATGTCGTTGTGTCCGTTTCCTATTGCAACCACACGGTTAGTTTGTAGATTTTTGATGTAGTCCAATTTGGCTTGCACCTGGTTGAAAGCAGGGAGTACGGATAGCTTTACAGGCAATTCCTTTAGCTGCTCACCGGCCATACCGAACGTATCGGCGGTCACGACATGGAACTTGATTCGCTTTGCAAGCGACATGATGATCGGTATCACTTCGGCAGGCAGCCGGCCGTCTTGGGCCAATGTTCCGTTGTAGTCACACACCGCATGCTCGAGACAATATGTTTGATGTCCCGGAATTTCAACCTCTATCATGATGATCTCCTTTCGATGCAATCAATTGCGTTTGAATCCCGCAGAAGGCACCGGATCCAAGCAGTACGAAGATTCCTCCAGGCCAAGCAATCGTTTTGCAAGCAAAGATTGAGATGGAAAATGGAATATATGGGGTTGTTTGAAAGTTGTAAAGCAAAACGTTTTCTGTTTGCATGGGTTTTCAAATTGCTCCAAAAGAGGGCGAACCAGGAGGAGGCAGATGAAATCATTTTTTGTGGCACTCGGCTCAATAGCTATTTGTTGCTCGGGGTGTATGATGAAGAGCACCCATGAAGATCTCATGAGCAACATGAAAAAACAGATGACTGACGTTCAGATGGAGGTTACCCGCGAGAGGGACGAGCAGATTCGTCTCAAAGAGCATTGCGAAGAAAAAAACAAAAAACTATCCGCCGATTTGGCTGCTCGCAAGATAAAAATCAACCAATTGTTGGATGAGAAAGGCGCCTTGAACAAAGAAAGAGACGAGTTGAGCGAAGAGCAGGAAAAGCTTGCCCGGGAGCTCGAAGAGCTTAGAAAAATGAAGGCCGCTACCGAAAGACGCAACGCGGACTATCGCACCCTATTGGAGAAACTGGCCGCGATGATCGATTCGGGTACCCTGGAGGTGAAAATTCGAAACGGACTCATGCAGGTACAGATGGCCTCCGATGTGGTGTTTCCGTCGGCCAGCGTGCAGATAAAGCCTCAGGCCAAGCAGGCTATCAAGGAGCTTGCCGCCACCATCAGCACCTTTGCAGGCCGAAGGTTTCAGGTCATGGGACATTGTGATCCCACCCCCATCAACACTGCCAGATTTCCGTCCAATTGGGAGTTGTCGACCCAGCGGGCGGTCGAAGTCGTGAAACTGATGATCGAGGCTGGTGTACCGCCCGAGATGATCAGTGCGGCGGGCGCGGCCCAATACGATCCGGTGACTGAAAACGAAACTCAAGAGGGCAAGACCCAAAATCGGCGAGTGGAAATCATTTTCCTACCATCTATCGGGGAGTTGCCTGGTATCGAGAAGACCTTATCCAAACCCGATACCCAGTGAAAACCACAAACGGCATATCATGGTTCGGATCCTGCAAAAATAAAACAAATCTCTGTATAATCAATGTATTGCTTGTTAGGAATAACTTGACGGCAATGTTTGGATGCGGTTATCCTACTCAAAAACCATTTGAATTGTATGGTGGATGGGTTGAGAAAAACCGCAACGACTCTGATTGTTCTATGTATTGCACATCTGATGACGACTTCATTTTCGTATGCGGGAAAATTCGAAATCGGCCCCATTGATGGCTGGATCAAGAAAATCGAATTGAGAACGAGTTGTGAGTTTCCCGATGCATCTCTCGCCGACGGCGTTTGTTATCTTTTGGTGGATCGGCAGTATCGGATTGCCAAGGACGTTTTTGAGCTGTATTCGCACTATGCCCAAAAAATCGTCAACACCGCCGGTGCCGAGACCTTCTCTCAAATTAATATCGATTACAATCCGTCGTACGAATCGGTGGTTTTTCATGAGGTTCATATTCGTCGCAACGGCGATGTTTTCAATAGACTGAATCGAAGCAGAATTTCGTTGTTTCAACGAGAAAAGCGCCTCGAACATAGACTGTATGACGGCACACATACCCTACATCTAATCCTCGATGACGTCAGAGTGGGTGATGTGGTCGAATACGCGTTTACCATTAAAGGAATCAACCCTGCATTGGAAGGGGCTTTTTTTGATGATGTCGGTTTGAGATGGCAGGTGCCCGTGCAGAAGTTCTATTATCGCCTCGTAACCTCCTCGGATATACAACTGCAATCCAAGATGTTTTTTACCCAACTGAAGCCGGAGGTGACGCAGCATGCGTCTGGAAAAGAATATGAGTTGATGCAGGATCATGTTCTGCCTTTGGAAGTCGAACCAAACATACCGGCTTGGTATAATCCATATCCGAGGATTCAGTTTTCCAATCTTGACAATTGGGGCTCGGTAGCGCGATGGGGGGCAAAGCTCTATCCGATTACCGATAGATTGTCCGCTGATCTAAAGGCCGAGATCAGAAAGATCGCACGTTCTTCGAGCGATTCGGGCCAACGGGTGGCCGCGGCGCTTCGATTCGTGCAAGACGAGATTCGCTATCTGGGCATAGAAGTTGGCGAGGGATCGTTTGTTCCTTCGCACCCGTCGTTGGTTTTAAAAAGAAGGTTCGGGGATTGCAAGGACAAATCCTATCTGTTGGTCACCCTGTTGCATAAATTGGATGTGGAGGCATATCCGGCGCTGGTCAGCACGGTTTGGTTGCATCGACTCGACGAGATGCTGCCGTCTCCTTTGGTGTTTAACCACGTGATTGTAGCGGCGAAGCTGCGAGACGAACTTGTTTGGATGGATCCAGCCCAAGCATCCCAAAATGGAACCCTCGAGGATATGTACTTGCCCGATTACGGGAGAGCTCTGATTCTGGAGGATGGGGTGACACGGCTTCGGGTCATCGAGCCTCGTGTAATCCAGGGCCCTACTAAAATCGTAAAAGAACGATTCGATTTAACCGCCGGTGCCGAGAACGGAGTGTCTTTTGGGGTTGAGACTACCCTTATCGGCGAAAATGCAGTTCGGTTTGTAGAGAGATTGAAGACCACCAGCCGGGACGAGCTGAAAAGACAATATCTGGAGTTCTATCGAACGGATTATTCGGGAATCACACCGGTCGCGCCGCTTGAGATGGATGTATCAGACGATGAAAATCGAGTGGTGATTCGGGAAGAATATCGGATCGATGAGTTTTGGTCGTTTATCAAAGAAAGACAAGAAGATCAAGGTGTCATTTTCCCAAGAGAAATTTATTTGATGGTGGAGCCCGGCACCGTACAAGCCCGCAAGATGCCGTTGGCGGTGTCCTACCCGGTCGACCATATGCATGAAATTCGAATCAAGTTGCCTGAAAACATGAGCATGCGCATGGTGGATGAGCGGATTGAAGACGCCACGTTTTTCTTTCATCACGAAGTAACCCGTGAGGATAACGTATTCAGCCTGGTGTATCGCTATAAGACCAAGCGGGATCATGTGCCTGCGCGCGAGGCCAAGGATCACCTGACCAAGCGGGCGCAGCTCGTATCAAAACTTGGTTATACCTTTCACAACAGTGACGAGAGCAAAATATCCTGGTCACAGCATTTGAAAAAGCATCTCATGCCGGTGGCAATGATGATGATTGTAACGGCTTTTTGTTTGGTTGCGGGCATCTATGTTGCTTTGAGAATCTATAAATATGATCCGGAGCCCAGATTGATTGCGATGCATTCCGAGATAGCACCCGGTATCAAGGGGTGGTTGATTCTTTTTTCCATATCCGTTGTAATTGCGCCGATTTACGCATTTTCGGGGTTGTTCGAGTTGTTGAAGGCATTTTCTTTTGTAAACTTGTCTTACTTTGTCGATCATGCTTCGGATGGGTACAACGCTTTCTGGGCCCCCGTAGTGTTGTTTGAGACGGCCGCCAACCTGCTCAACCTGATCTTCTCGATTTTGTTGTTGATTTTGTTTTTCAAAAAGCGTCAAATCTTTCCGTTGGTTTTTGTTGGTTCCCGGGTGGTTTGGCTGGCGATTGTGGTGGGGGACAACCTGGTGGCCGAAAGTCTTTTGGATATCGGAATAGAGTCTAATGATATTAACGCGTTAATACGGGATGTTGTCTATACTCTCGTGTGGTCTGCCTATCTATGGTTGTCGCAAAGGGCTTCTGTTACTTTCCGGCAGCGCCTGACATCGAAGGATCGGGTTGTGGTCGACCCCCATCTTATTGCGCAGGGTTGATGGAGACATTGACGGGGATGTTCGAGCGGGCTGGCGATCCGGGGTGGTTTTGTGGTATGGGGACGAAGGAGGAGTCGGGAATGGGAGCTTGTCAAAAGCCTACCGATGGAGAGTTTGCACACAAACCCAAAGTCGGAATCAGCACTTGTTTGCTTGGTGAGAGGGTGCGGTACGACGGTGGACATAAACGAGATCGGTTTTTGACTGATACGTTGGGGCGTTTTGTCACCTGGGTTCCGGTATGTCCGGAAGTGGAGTGCGGACTGGGGGTTCCAAGAGAGTCGATGCATCTCGAGGGAGAGGTCGAAAATCCCAGGTTGATTACAACTCGAACAAGGCAGGATTGCACCAATCGCATGTCGAACTGGGCTGCTGGAAGGGTTAGGGAGCTTGAAAGAGAAGACTTGGTCGGGTTTGTGTTCAAAAGCAAATCGCCCAGCTCCGGGATGGAGCGGATACCTGTTTGGGATCAGAGCAAAATGCCGCGCAAGGTCGGTGTAGGGGTTTTTGCACGGGCATTCATGCGGCATTTTCCATTGATTCCGGCAGAAGAAGACGGCCGACTGCACGATCTGGGGCTTCGGGAAAATTTCATCGAGCGGATTTTTTGCCTGAGCAGGTACCGTACTCAGGTGCACCCGAGACCGACGCTGGGAAAGTTGGTTGCATTTCACGCTCGGCACAAGCTGCAGCTCATGTCGCATAGTCCAAAAATATTGAAAGAGATGGGTAACCTGGTTGCACATGGCAAACAGCTCACCCCGCGAGAGCTTTGCGGGCGGTATGAAAGACATTTGCTCGATGCACTGAAGCTGCATGCTACCGTTGCGAAACATGTCAACGTGCTCGATCATATGTCCGGATATTTCAAACGCGATCTGGATGCGACCGACAAGATCGAGCTGAGGGAGATCATTCGGCGTTATCGTTGTGGGTTGGTGCCGCTCATGGTGCCTTTGACCCTCTTGATGCATTATGTGAACAGGTTCGACAGTTCGTACTTGAGAGACCAGACATACCTCAATCCCCATCCTTGGGAGCTCAAACTCAGAAATCATGCCTGAAAGACCGAAACCGGTTGAATGCTTGCCGTAAAGGAACCTGAAATCATGCGAAAAGATATTTCCTGTTTGGGTGAGTTCGGCATCATCGATTTGTTCAAACAGAAGGATATAAAAGCCCACGACTGGGTCATGGCAGGTATGGGTGATGATTGCGCGGTGTTGGATCTGGGCTTGAATATATGCTTGGTGGTGACCACCGACATGTTGGCCGAAGGATCGCATTTCGATTTGAAGTGGATATCGACGCGTCAATTGGGTTACAGGTGCCTGATGGTCAATCTTTCGGATATCGCTGCCATGGGTGCAGTGCCCAAGGCTTTCTTTTTGTCTATGGGATTGCCCAAGTTCTGGGATGAGCAAGGTTTGCTTGGATTTCGTGACGGCCTTTTCGACTGCGCAGCGCGATATGATCTGAATCTTTTAGGTGGAGATACGATTGCCGTGCAGGAGCGTGCGGTTTTCAGCTTGACCCTTCTGGGTCGATCTACCAAGGACTGCTTGGTATACCGATCCGGAGCTCAACCCGGCGATCGAATCATGGTGGCAGGATCGTTGGGCGACAGCGCGGGTGGTTTGTACCTGCTGCAAAAACAATTCTACCGGCTTGGGGATGAAGATTGTGCAAACCTGACAAATGCCCATCTCAGGCCGGCTGCACAACTGGAGCTGGGGCGCATGTTGGCGGCTCAGCGGTTCGCGAAAGCCATGATCGATCTGAGCGATGGATTGGTGCAGGATCTCGGACATATCTGTGCCCGTAGTCGGGTAGGCGCCATTGTAGACGCGGACTTGGTGCCTGTGTCGAAATCATTGCGCGCCTTGGCTGATTGTGCTGGTTTGGATCCGTTGGATTTCGCTTTGCATGGGGGTGAAGATTACGTACTTTGTTTTTGCGTGCCGCCTGAACTCGAGACCCGAGTAATACAGACGTGCCGGACCCAGCTGCAGATCGAGATTACCAAAGTGGGTGAAATCGTTGCAGGTAGCGGGGTCAAGGTTCGCCAGGGAGGTGCATGGAGAAAGATTGCACATGAAGGTTTCAATCACTTTGGAATAACGAAAAGGTATCGGTGACCCTGGGGACCTGTTACAATGACCGGCATGTAAACGTAGACCCGACAGGAAATTCAATCATGTGTAAAGCAAAAAAAGTATTTGTCATCGGTGGTTGTGGCCATGTAGGGCTTCCCTTGGCCATATTGTCTGCTTCCAAGGGTCACTCTACCACCATCTATGATATCGACAAACAAGCGCTGGAAAAGGTCAGAAGGGCCGAGATGCCGTTTCTCGAGCTCGATGCGGATCAGTTGTTGAAGGAAGTCCTCGATAACGGCATGCTCAGGGTTACGGGGCATCCCAAATCAATTCAGGATACCGACATCATCATTTTGGTGGTGGGAACACCGGTTGATGAGCATCTCAACCCGAGAGTGGACATGATTTTCAAAGCGCTGGATCCTTGCCTGCCGTATTTTCGAGACGGGCAGGTCGTGATTCTCAGAAGTACGGTTTTTCCGGGGGTTAGCGCCAAGGTGCAGGATTTTTTCCACCGTAAAGGATTGAATATCGACGTTACCTTTTGCCCCGAACGTATCGTGCAGGGTTACGCCGTGCGGGAGATACAAAATCTTCCTCAGATTGTATCGGGATTTTCCAAAAAAGGCATGTCCACCGTTTGTGAGTATTTCTCATCGATTGTCCCCAAGGTCATCGAGCTTGAGCCCATGGAGGCCGAGCTCGCAAAGTTGTTTACCAACGCGTACCGTTACATCGAGTTCGCCATCGCCAACCAGTTTTACATGGTCGCCGAAAGTGAAGGGGTGGATTATTTTAAAGTTCATAACGCCATCAAGAACGATTATCCCCGCATGGCCAATATTCCCTCGCCGGGTTTTACGGCGGGTCCCTGCCTCTTTAAAGACACCATGCAGCTTTCGGTATTTTACCATCATCATTTTTCCCTGGGGCTTTCTTCGGTTTGGATCAATGAAGGTTTGGTGGACTTTGTGGTGGCGCGATTGAAAAAAGATCACAACCTGCGGGAAATGACGGTGGGGATTTTAGGCATGGCCTTCAAGGCCAACAGCGATGATATCCGGGATTCCCTATCCTACAAGTTGCGCAGGTTGTTGTTGCTGGAAGCCAAAACCGTGTTGTGTCATGATCCCCTGGTTCGGGATCCGGACTTCGTGTCCTTGGAGTACATCTTTCAACATTGCAATGTCGTGATTGTCGGCGCTCCGCACGATCCCTATCGCGATCTCGATATCCCTGAAAACATTGTGGTTGTAGATATTTGGAATTGCGTGTCCGGACGAAGATCCGGCCGTACGGGTTGAAGGAGACGAACTCATGCGGGTTTTGGTTACTGGATCGGCAGGATTTATCGCGGGCTATTTGGTGCCCAAGTTGTTGGAGGCCGGTCACGAGGTTGTAGGCATCGATAACTTTGGTAAATACGGAAAGACCCGGAAAAGCTATGATGATCACCCGGATTATCATTTTACCGAAGGCGATGTATTGGACAAAGATCTGCTCGAAAAGCTCGCGCAAGGTTGCGACATGATTGTCGCGGGAGCCGCCCGGATCGGCGGCATATCGTATTTTCATGCGTTTGCCTATGACTTGCTGGCTGAAAATGAGCGAATTATCGCCAATACCATGGATACGGCCATCCAAGCCTATCAAAAAGGTGGTTTGAGACGCATCGTGATGGTTTCGTCCTCCATGGTGTTTGAAAACGCAACGGTGTTTCCGTCTCATGAAGGCCATCAGCGCGAATGTTCGCCTCCCTCGTCCACATACGGGTTTCAAAAGCTGGCCTGCGAGTACTTTGTTCAAGGTGCATACGAGCAGTATGGGTTGCCGTATACCATAGTCAGGCCCTTCAATTGCGTGGGAATCGGCGAACAGCGCTCGGTGGCGGATAAAGACGTGTTGTCCGGAAACATCAAGTTGGCTATGAGTCATGTGGTCCCGGATTTGTGCCAAAAAGTACTTCGCGGCCAGGATCCATTGCATATCTTGGGTTCGGGTGAGCAAATCCGCCATTATACCTATGGAGGAGATTTGGCCGAGGGAATTCTCAAGGCAATGGAGAGTGAACAAGCCGTTTGCGAGGATTTCAATCTTTCGACCGAGGTTTCGCATACTGTCAGAGAGTTGGCTCAAATCATATGGCAAAAAATCCATGGTGCAAGTAAGCCGTTTCGGGTTGTTCATGATGAGCCTTTCTCATACGATGTGCAAAGACGTGTCCCAGATACCCGTAAAGCCAAACGGTTGTTGGGCTTTGAGGCCGCCACCCGGCTCGAGGACATGTTGGACGAGGTTATCCCCTGGATTAGGGAAGCAATCGAAAAAGGTCATATCTGAAAGTGTACGCCGATCCCAAGACAGAAACGATGGAGTTGGTCAGCGTTATTGTTCCCGTGTACAATGAAGGGGACAACATTCATGCATGTTTGCGGGGGTTGTGGCAGGTATTGAAAAACCAACCTCATGAGATATTGATTTGTTATGACTTTGATGATGATACGACTCTGGAAGCCGTAGAGAAAATGCCCGACAAACCGGACACGCTGCGCTGGATTCGCAATGATCTAGGGCCGGGCCCGGCGCTCGCCATGCAGGCCGGATTTCGGGCCGCGCGCGGAGATGTCGTCATTACATTCATGGCCGATTTGTCGGATGCGCCCGAGATCATACCTGCCATGGTCGAAAAAATACGTCACCGGGGATGTGCGGTGGTCAGTGGATCACGTTATATGCAGGGGGGAGCTCAGTCGGGTGGACCGTTTTTGAAAAGTACATTATCCCGCCTGGCGGGTCTGTCCTTGTTTTGGCTGGCCGGTCTCAAGACCCATGATGCCACCACCAACTCGAGGGCCTACAGCCGGGTATTTTTGGATCGGGTAAGAATGGAGACGAAGACGGGTTTTATGCTGGCCTTGGAGCTTACCGTCAAAGCACACCTGCTCGGATACAAAATCGGTGAAGTTCCAAGCGTTTGGCGTGATCGCACGGCAGGCGAAAGCCGCTTTTTCTTGGCCCGGAGCCTGTTTGGGTACCTCTACTGGTATGCTCGGGCAATGGGTGCCGCCTGCTTTATGGGGGGAGTATTGGTTTTGGTGTCGATCTTCGCATTATCGAGCGAATGGGGACCTGACCTGGGTATACCGGGCGTACGAATAGGATCCGCAATCGGTATGATCGTGGTTGTACGAATCATCCGAGGCCGGTTGCGCTGGTTTGACGCGATTATGGTTCTGGTTTGGTTTCTCCCAAGTACAGGGGGTGCGGTGGCCGGATTAATATGCTCGATAGGATATATCATTTGGGTCGTGAGAAAAAGACCCAGGATTGAGCCGGATGGCAGTGATATTTGGCTGTAACGTTAATAGCATTAAATTATTGCTTTGTATCCCTCGGTTTTTCAGTCAATTTCATAAAAAAGTAGCTTTTCAATGGAATCTAGGCAGACGATATCATAAATTCAATAACTCGACGCTATCTATTTTGTAGTCAAGACCAATACACTCTTTGATGGCGAATTGAATTTTCTTTCCCGAGATAAATGATGAGAGAATAAGAGAGGTTTTGGTGTTGAAATTGTTGACGTCTTCTTTAGGCAAGAAAAACCATTTTCGGTTGGCATCGTTAGGTGGGCATGTAAATCCATTTTCAGAAGGTGGATTCCAAGTAGAGTCTACCTGAATAGCTGTACCATCGTTGGTTGCTTTGACTTTCACAAGTTTTACAGGGCCTGTCCAAAAACCAGCAAAAGCAATATTAGGAAGGGAAAACATACATGCAACAATCGTGACCAATGCAAGATTTTTCATTTCGATCTCCTTTGAAACTCGGATGTTGAAAAGTTGGTATTATTTACATAAATTCAATGATAAATTTACATGGCGTTTTTACCTCCTTGGGTTAAAGCTGTAATCGTTGTCGATATTATCAATACATCATCGTCAGAACAGATTTATATTTATTGCTACCATGAGACTTGCAATTAGATCTTTACTGACAACATGCGCCATGACGGGACTGTGATCGGTGTAAATGTTGATGTCGTCGGGATCGTCTCTCCATCCGGTTTCGGTTCCTTTCATGGATGGGATATACGGTTCATAAGGAGCTTGAGGTAGTACGATGTCGAATTCGGTATCACAATCCCATATCGAAGTGTCACACTTTCCAACCAGGATTTTGTCGATAGGAGTTTGTCTGCGGGTGGGGGTGTTGTAAAATTTGGTTTCCATGATGTTGTATATCATGGGTATGTGCTGATGATACCAATCATAGTACTCTTGTACTTTTTGTAGATTTGCTTCTGTCGGCAGGCATCGATCGAGCATTTTTTCCATGAGGGTTTCGTAGCTGGGAGCGAAAATATTGAAATCTCCTGCAAAAATGGGTGGGTAAATATTGGCACGGTAGTTGTCTCTGGACCGACCCAAGAAAATATCTTTTGTACGTAAATAGCGAATAATGTCCTCTCGAAAGGTATTTTGTCGATCGGTGATGTATTTGAGCTCACGGTAAAAATGCTTTGGCTCTGAGTGTACGGAATACATATTGAAGTATTTATCTGAACCTTTTGGATATTCGAATATAGCCCGAATAATCTCCGCTTGGCCTGCTTCGATGTTACCATAAACACAATCATTCTTGTACTCATCCGTCCACTTCAAGCAATCCGAATAGTTATAATAATCATATTCATAGTAATCCTCACTGAAAGCCTTCCATTCTTCACACGCATTTTCAGTACCATAGGTTGGTATCAAGTTGACTTGAGCAGAGTCATAGATGATGGCGTCTCCGATCCATTCATCGGCTGTACAAACCTTGGCGTGGTTGGAGTCGGTTTGGGTTGCGATGAAGTATTTTCCTTCGCTGGTGTCGATTCGGTTATTTATCCTATCGAGTAGGTGGCGGGTATAGGCACCCAACTTCATGTTTTCGCAGTTTGCACACGGCCAATTGCAGCCATGAGAGTTCAAGAAAACTTCCTGTAAAGCAATCACCGCCGGTCGGTGCTTGGAAACTAGATGCGTGGCGAAGTTGGTTTGTCGATCCTTCCACGAGATTCCATTGTGATCTTTGTAGTAATACATGTTGTAGGAAATGATCTTTGTGCCGAGAAGTTCAAGCGCGTTGCACTCTTCTTTGCATTCTCCCAAGTATGTGTTTTGAACTTGAGCTAAAGATACACCAATTTTTGCAGAAATAAATAATAACGTGATGACAATAATCTTCTTTGACATTAGGATTTCTCCAATATGATTTTGACGAAATATTTCAGTTTAGATCAATTAGGATAATTGGTGTTTTTCAATCGAGTGTACTCAGATCCAATTGGTCTTAAATCCAAATTTCATCAAAAACTATGGTTTATTTCACGCGTAACCTGGTAAATTTGGGAGCACCACCGATACATTCATTGCCTAATGAAAAATCTATTTTTTTCCCAGACACGAAGGCTGAAAGTGCAACCGACATAGCGAACTTGCAGTATTCTTGATTCAATGGACAAGCAATAATCTTTTTATGAATACTGCATGCGGGTGCCTGATTGAGATCTCCGTTGGTGTCTAAGTGGATATAAATTGCGTCTTGTAAAACATCTACCATCGTGATGGGTATATCGTCATTTCCTAGTCCGGCAAAGGCTGTACCCATTGTGGAAAACGTTACCGTGATGAGTGTGAGTACCATGAAAATTCTTGTGATGAAAGGTTCCATATCTATCTCCTTTTGTTTGAAAAGAAAAACCAATAACTTATGAGAATAGTGTGTTTTTTCAACATGTTGTTAGGGTACAAAACGCGCAATTATATTTCATTTCCTCCTCTGTTATTTGTTGTATGAAAGATCACATCACTACGTCTTGAACAAGACCTATATTTGTTAAGACCGTCGACTCTTGGAATGACAACCAAAAATATATCGGGAAAATGAAAAAATGAAGTTGATTTGGCGGAAGGACGGATGAGGGTTGGTTTTCCTTGGGTATCAATACATGATAGTTTTGTGACGATATAACGCTTTAGTCCCGCTCGACTTCGATGAAAGCAGCGGCGATATCGAAAGGTGGGCTTTCACCCTCTACCCTAATGACCCGCGCTCTTGCTTGCAAAGGCTTGAAAACGTGAGTAAAAGAACGATGCATAGGGGTGATGACCTCCAGATCGATCAAGGCTCCCGGCTCGATGCGTTGATCGGATGACAGCAAAATGCCGCCTCCGCTGATGTTTTTTCCCATGCCTGGCTGGGTGGTTTTTTTTTGCTTTGGGCATAAACGGATGTGGACTTCGGTCTCGGCCGGTAGCCGGGTGAACTCTCTTCTTTCTTCCATGGCATCTCTCCTTGTCCGCTGGGGTGCATGATTAACCTACCGGTGTCGGTTTTGGATTGTCAATCTCTTTGTACGAAGTTAGGCTGTATGCCGAATGGCGGGAAAGCAGACAAAACAGGAAGATCATATGAACAAGGCGCCCACGAATACCAACCCACCCGGGTGGTTGCATCTCGACCGGTGGGATGCGGCCGTTACTGTAGGGTTGTTTTTGGCTTCCTTCGGGGTGTATGTTATCACGCTTGCCCCTTCGGTGTTTTTCGGAGATAGCGGAGAACTGGCCGCTGCAGCCTACAACCTGGGCATCGCGCATCCCTCGGGATATCCGATATATCTGCTTTTAGGAAAGCTCTTTATGTTGGTAGTCCCCTTTGGCGATATGGCTTACAGGATGAACTTGCTCTCGGCTTTTTGCGCCGGTGCGGCGGTCGGGATGACCTACATCATACTGCGCCATCTGGTCTCGGGCCGGCTCGCGTCTGCTTTTGGTGCATGCATCCTGGCGTTTTCGATGACATTTTGGTTGGAGGCCACTGTAACGGAAGCCTACACCATGTCGTATGTCATTTACGGATTTATGCTTCTGTCGGTGCTGCGATGGCAACATACCGGTCGGACGGCCTGGTTGTATTGGTTGGGGGCATCGTTTGGGGTCGCTGCGGCCCATCATCTTACGCTTTTGCTGTTTTATCCCATTATAGCGATGTACATTGTATGGATTCGACCCGGGATTATTAAACAAATCAAACAGTTGGTGAAAATTGGGTTGGTGGCGCTGGCGCCCTTGCTTTTTTATGTGTATCTTCCGATTCGCTCCAGCGTCAATCCCCCCAACGACTGGGGCAATCCTGAAACCTTTTCCTCCATCGTGTACCATGTTTTGGGCATGCAGTTTTCCGGATCGTGGTTCAATTATGGTCTCGGAGGTGTGCTGGTCAAGGGCGGGTGGTTTTTGGACCTGTTTGCTCATCAATTTCCGTGGTTTGTTTTTCCTTTTGTTTTGGTCGGGGCGGGGTTGGCATACAAGAAGAATTCTAGGCTGTTTTGGATGCTGATCGGGCTGGTGGTTGTAAACATCCTGTATTCGCTGGCGTACTATGTGCCGGATAACGACTATTATTTTGTTCACAGCTATATGGTGTTTGTTTTTTTTGCAGCCTACACCGTACAAGCCTTCATGCATCGGCTCGGGCGATCTTCATACGCAAAATACCAGTGGTTTTCGGGTGTTATACTGGGTGTCATCGCATTGTCGCCCTTGGTGTCCAACCGGCATACCTGCGACCGAAGCGGCAACGATCTGGCTCGGCGGTATGCCGTGAGCATCCTCGAATCGGTCGAAAAGGACGGGGTGATATTTTTCTACAGCGAGGAAGAGCTTTTTACCTGTGCGTATTTGAAGATTGTCGAGGGCATTCGTCCGGATGTCGATTTGTATGACTGCAAACAAAATATCTTTACGTATCCCATCCCTAAAAAACAACGTATGGCTGAGAAGATAACCCTTGCGGAGGCAAGCGCGTTCGAGACCGAGGTGGTTACGAGGACGCACAGGCCGGTGTATTTTAGCTATAGGGTCAGAGATGACTTTCCATTCATCGACTACGGAGTGTTGTACCGAGTAGTCCGTCCCAATGAAGACCTCGGTCGACTGAAAGATCCTTGGCCCCATTACGAATCACTGCGTTATCTGGAGGACCCGCCGTTTTACTTGGATGGGTATACCGCCATTGTTGTAGGTAAGATCCATCTGGCGCAGGCCCGGCGGTTTTGGCGTTTGGGGGATCATGCGCGCTCGGATCAGTATGTCGCCAAAGCTTTGGCGGATGCAGGCTCGCAGTCTATGGTGCACAAGTTTGCGGGATATTTCTTTATCGAAACCAACCGGATTGATCGCGCCGAGCAGGCCATGCAGCGAGCGCTCGAGTTGGATCCTTTCATTTCGGACAGTTACAATGTTTTGGGTGTGATTGCGTATGTGAAAGGAGATCTTCAAAGGTCCATTGTACATTATTCCAAGGCATTGGAGTTGGATGCGAAAAACCTCATGTCGTTGCACAATCGGGCGATGGTGTACGAAATGCTGGGAGATCGGGACTCGGATCCGGCACGCAAACGTATACATTACCAGGCGGCCTGGCAGGATTTGAACAATGAGCTCGCCATAGTGGGTCAAAACCCACAGCTCGTAGATCTACTCCATCGAATCGCCGGAAAGCTTGGGGCTTCACCCTGATACGCTCTATTTGCCTTGAAAAGGTTGCATAACTATGCTAGGCCAAATTGCGTGAGGCGATCCATCCGACCGAGCTGATATCCGGCCGGTAATGGTTGGAAGCGGGCAAAGAGAGAGCTTCTCAATGCGGTCCGGATAGTATTACGAGAACGGCTTGAGAAGACAGCTTGGTTGGGATTGAATGAACGCCTCCCTTTTCCTGGAGGGAACATGTCCGGTCATTCCAAGTGGTCAACAATCAAACATAAAAAAGGTGCGGCCGACGCGAAACGAGGAAGGATTTTTACCAGATTGATCAAGGAGATCACGGTATCCGCACGAATGGGTGGTGGCAATCCGGATCACAATCCGAGGCTGCGTTCGGCCATTACAGAAGCAAAAGCCAGCAATATGCCGTCGAACAACATTGATAGAGCCATTAAAAAAGGCACGGGTGAGTTGGAGGGGATCACCTACGAGGAAGGCACCTACGAGGGTTATGGTCCGGGAGGCGTTGCTGTGATGGTCGAGGTGATTACGGACAACAAAAACCGTACCACCGGAGAAATTAGAAAGATTTTTTCCAAAGCCAACAGCGGTTTGGGTGAGGTAGGCTGCGTGGGCTGGATGTTTGAAAGCAAGGGTCTCGTGGTGGTGGATGCGAACCAAGTAACAGAAGAACGCTTGATGGAGATCGCCTTGGAAGCCGGTGCCGATGATATTCAGAAGGAAGACGATGTTTTTCAGATTGTTTGCGATCCGGCTGGATTTCAGGATGTCAAGTCGGTCCTGGATGCAGCCGGCATACCGGTCATCTCGGCCCGGGTAGATAAAATCCCTCAAAATACCATCAAGCTGAGCGGTAAAGAGGCCGAGCAAATGCTGCGGTTGGCCGAAGCGCTTGAAGAGCATGATGATGTTCAAAACGTGTATGCGAATTTCGATATCCAAGAAGAAGACTAAAGCAGGAGGAGCTTTTGCGTGTGTTGGGTATTGATCCCGGCTCTGCCTGTACCGGATACGGTGTATTGGAAGAAATCGATTCGAATTCGGGCCGAGATACGACCATTGTGGCCAGCGGTGTGATTCGTGCCCAACGAGGTCCGCTTTCGGATAGGCTTGCCAAAATCTATTCGGGCTTGAACGAGGTTCTCAGTATACACCATCCTGATGTGATCGCGGTGGAAGAAGTGTTTTATTCGAACAATGCCAAAAGTGCGCTCGTACTTGGCCAGGCCCGCGGGGTGGCGTTGTTGGTGGGAGGTTTGGCGGGGTTGTGTGTGTACGAGTATCCAGCCCGAAAGATCAAACAGACCATTACCGGCCATGGAAAGGCCGACAAACAACAAATGCGCAAGGTTTTGGCTGCGGTTTTGGGTGATGTGCCCAAACAGTTGGATGCCTCAGACGCTCTGGCGGTGGCTTTGTGTCATTTGCGCTGGTGCTCTCGGCCGGAATGCTGCATTTTGGAAAGTTGAAACCGTGATAGCCTGTCTTGAAGGCCGGTTGGCCAAAAAGAAAACCGATTCGGTGGTTATAATGATAGGCGGGGTGGGTTATTTGGTGTATGTGACCAAAAGAACCATCGAACAGATGCCGCCGGATGGACACGAAGTTCGGTTGGATATCCATACCCATGTGCGGGAAGATGCAATCCAGTTGTTTGGATTTTTACACCCGCGGGAAAGAGAAGTCTTTGAGACCATCATCGGCATGAGTGGCATGGGGCCGCGGGCGGCCATGTCGGTGCTTTCGGGTATCGATCCGGCTGAGTTTGCCCGGGCGGTTTGCAGCGAGGACATCGCCAGGTTGTGCCGGGTGCCGGGGATCGGCAAGAAAAAAGCCGAGCGTATGTGTCTGGAGCTGAGGGACAAGCTCATGTTGTTGGCCCAAGAGACCGCCCCGCAGGCGACGACCGGTTGTGAAGAGGATCTGCGCTCCGCGCTCGTGAACTTGGGTTTCAAGCCCACCCAGGTAGAGCAAGCGTTGGGAAGCATGAAAAAACAGCTATCCCAGCAATCATCACTTGAGACGCTGTTGCCGCAGGCTTTGAAGCTGCTCAGAGGTTGATGACTCCAGGGGCGGATACACAGGGAGCAAATGTGGCGGCTGAATCCAAAAACAATCTGAATCGGACCGTATCGGCCGACGCGGGCGAAGAAGACGGCGTTTTCGATTTGTCGCTTCGACCGGGCTCGTTTAACGACTATATCGGGCAATCCAAGATCATCGAAAATCTCAGGGTGTTTGTCAAAGCCGCCCAACAACGCGGCGAAGCCATGGACCACTTGCTGTGCTGTGGTCCGCCGGGGTTGGGAAAAACCTCATTGGCGTATGTAGTCGCCAAAGAGTTGGAAGTTCGGTTGATCTCCACATCCGGTCCAGCCATCGAAAAAAAAGGAGATTTGGCCGGTATTCTCACCAATCTCAAGGACAACGATGTGCTGTTTGTGGATGAGATTCACCGTATGCCCCGAGCGGTTGAAGAAGCTTTTTACCCGGCCATGGAGGATTTTCATTTCGATTACCTGGTGGGAGAAGGTCCATCGGCCCGCAATTTGAGGCTCAGGTTGCCTCGATTCACCCTGGTTGGGGCCACCACTCGGACAGCTTTGCTGTCGTCGCCGCTTCGGGATCGGTTTGGATTTACCTGCCGGCTCGAGTTTTATCCACCCGAAGATTTGGCCGCCATCATCAACCGATCCGCTCGGATCTTGGGAGTCGAGATAGATGAAAGTGGTGCGGTCGAAATCGCCAAAAGATCCCGAGGCACCCCCAGGATCGCCAACCGGTTGCTTCGAAGAGTGAGAGATTTTGCCCAAGTTCTGGCAGACGGTCGCATCACGGTGCAAACCGCCGCCGATGCCCTCGAACGGTTGGAGGTCGATGAGATGGGACTCGACCGCATGGATCATCTCATCTTGTTGACCATCATCGAAAAATACCAAGGGGGACCGGTAGGTTTGGATGCTATCGCTGCCTCGGTATCCGAAGAGCGTGACACCATCGAAGAAGTATACGAGCCATACTTGTTGCAAGAAGGCTTTGTACAAAGAACTTCCCGGGGAAGGATTGCCTCCCATCGAGCCTACGCCCACCTGAAGATCGACCCGCCCAAACATCAGGGTGGTCTTTTTTAGTCTACACATATCCCGTGTACTTGATCTGAGTGGTTTTTAACATTAGTATTCAAAGCATTCCGATCAGTTTGTCTATTGGGACGAGGTGTCAAAGAATATTTCTTGATCTGCAAAAGGGGGAATAAAATGGTTTCACTATCAACCAATCCAAAAATTTTGCTGTGTACGCCGTTTCTGAGGCATCAGGATGATTATTTTGATGTATCAGATGAGGCCATTTACGACATGCCCAAAGTCAGCACACCTCGTCACGGGAGTCTTGGTCTACGATTTATCAAACAAAATGTCCCAGAAGTGGAAATACTCGAATTTCCGACTTGGAACGAATATGTAGCCAAGTTGCGCGAAGGCTGGGATGTGGTGGGATTCAGCTTTCACAATATCGAGTTGGACGAGATCACCCGAATGATAGAAGAAGCGCGATTCCATAATATACCAGAGCTTTGGGCTGGCAACTACGGTGCGTTGGATGACAGAATTCCCAGTATTGTAGATCGTGTTTTTATCGGTCCAGCAGAGGATGCTGTTGCTCAGTCATTTGGATACCGGATTTCTCGGGATGAAATCGAACACCCGGTTTTGATTTCTAAAATATTATTACGCCCCGGCAACATCCCCATCATGAATATCGGGATTCTATATACCCATTTCGGATGTCCCTCTAAGTGTACGTATTGCCAGAGTACTACATTTAATAAAAAATGCTATCCGGTGAATTTGGAAAGTATTGAACGAGTACTTCGATATTACAAAAAGAGAGGTATAAATTTCATCATACCATTGGACGAAACCTTTGGTGCGTTACCCGATTTTTCGGACAAGATCACAGAACTTTTCGCCCGTTACAAATTCAATTGGTGGGCTCAAACACGGGTGGAGGTGGCGTTGCGTAAAGTGGATGAGTGGTACGAGCGTGGATTGCGTATGCTGGCCATTGGAGTAGAGTCCATGAATCAAAATACGTTGGATTCCTTGAACAAGCGCCAGAAGGTCGAAGAAGTAATTGAATTTACACAACGGACCGATAAGATGCGATATTTGGCCCGTATGCTTTACTATCAATTGGGTTTTCCCAACATGACCGCCGAAGAAACTGTCTGGGATGCGGTAAGGGTAAGTAAACTCAGCTACGAGATCGCTACGGTTGGAGTCATCACACCTCATCCTCAAACTCCACTTTGGAATGAGCTTGACAGTCAGTATGGAATTGTGGATCGCACAAATCGGCATTGGAACAACGCCACTTTAGTGTGGAAACATCCTCATATTACTCCTCCACAGATGAAAGAGTTACGTGAAGTAGTAGTTCGGATACTCAATAAGCCCTATGGGTTGTTTCGAATGGCAAAAAAAATGTTTCGGCCTAAAAGTCCTACCTCTGCTTGGAACGATATGATCTTGGGTCCTGCTCAATCGTTTTTTGTAGACAGCCAGAAACAACGATTCCTACCCAAATTTATGCATAGCCGGGCTGGATCCAAAAATATTTCCGCTTGAGTCATATGACCGGATTACATCCGTCTGATTGCCAGTATAAACCCCAATATAGCGGAAATAATGCCGAAAAAACCACCCACAATTGCTATGGAAAAAATCCGGGTTGTATACCAAACAAGTGCTTTCTTCGACGTTGCATGCTTGGTTTCTTTATAACGGTTGATTACCCATTTGATACAGAGTAGGTTGGCCGCTATAGCTATACACGCACAACCAATTTTGATAAAATGCCAACCTGTCAAAGGCCAGCGGATCCACACCAGAACTGAGCCTGTGACGGCCACGCTCAAGACTATTGGCATTTCGATCAACACATCTATCCAGTAATGCATACGTGCTGTGTGCTCTTGGTATACCGATCGTCGGTACGAGCTGATTTCCATCACTGATTCTGCAGCAATTACACCACACCATAGTCCTATAAAGATGATATGCACAATGGCAACCGGATGTACGCAAGACTCCAACTTGTCAAAGCCCTCAAGTATGCCTCTATATTCTAGCAGCATTGTGAAAATGCATGTTCATCATTCAACCATATGTTATCTTGTCAGCGTATTCATACACTGCTTTCGAATTTTCATCATAGCTTTCATGTTTGCCACAGGCTGAGAAGGAGGAAGACATGGCAGCCATTGTCTTGATAATGGAGTTTCTTTTCATGGTACGGCGCCCTCTCCCCTGTTTTAAAAATATTGTGAATGAAAAAAATCTTAACGATTTGATCGTATTAGGTCAAGATAGTATTCGTTATCGCAGCAAAACCTAACTCTACAAATTCTTTCGGAAGGATTTTTTGAGGTTGAATGATTGAAGGGAGCTGTGGATCTGTGGTCAGACCAAAAGAGAAATGATCATAGGGTTATTCATGTTGGAATCAAAGATATCTATCTTTTTATTTTTGTTAATGGTCTGGAAAATGATTGACAGATGTAATAGGGGTTGGTTTACTGGTCTGACCAAGCAAGCGTGAAACTTGCATATCGGCGGTTGTTTCAAGGGGAGAGTGCGATGAGCCAATCAGAGACAAAAGTTGTACGAACCACGAGTTGGTCGGCAGGCCCTGGATGTCACGGCACGTGTGACGTGCTGGCCCACATCAAGGATGGAAAGCTCACCAAAATAGAGGGAGATCCGGATCATCCGTGGAACCAGGGCAGGGTATGCGCCCGTTGTTTGGCCATGACCCAGTATGTATACCATCCCGATCGTTTGACAAAGCCTTTGAAAAGAGTCGGCAAGCGCGGCGAGGGTAAGTGGAAAGAGATCTCTTGGGAAGAGGCCTATGATTACATCGAACGGGAGATGAAAAAGATCCGGGTTGAGCATGGCCCCGAGAGTGTCATTTTCACCATGGGGACCGGCCGGGACATTGGTGCTTGGATCTGCATGTTGGCTTATGCCTATGGCAGCCCCAACGTCATGTTTGCCATGAGCGGAAATGCTTGTTACAGCCCCAGGATTGCCGCCGTCGAGACCGCCCTGGGGGATTATTGTGTTCCGGATGCTTCCCAATGGCTGCCTGCCCGGTATGCAGATCCAAGATACCGGGTGCCCGAGTGCGTTATCATTTGGGGTTACAACATTCACAATACCTGTCCGGACAATATTTTTGGACACTGGTTTGTAGATTTGATGAAAAAAGGCACCAAGATCATCTGCGTGGATCCCAGGATGTCCTGGTTTGCCTGCCGGGCCGAAAAGTGGCTTCGTCTCCGACCCGGGACGGACGGTGCCTTGGCCCTGGGCATGTTGCGGGTGATCATTGAAGAAAATCTTTACGATCTGGATTTTGTGCGGCGTTGGACCAATGCCACCCATCTGGTAAGGCTCGATACGGGCAAGCTGCTTCGGGCGGCCGAAGTTTGGTCTGGAACCGAAGATACTGATTTTGTGGTTTGGGACGAGCGGGCGAATCAGCCCGAGGTTTGGCAAAGCTCGCAGGTGACAACCAAATCCGACACTCGGGCTGCGCTTTCCGGCAGTTTCGAGGTATTGTCGTCGGATGGGAAAAAATACCGGTGCAGGCCGGTTTGGGATCTTTTTCGAGAAAGGGTCGGTGGATATTCTCTCGAAAGAGTCAGCGAAATCACCGGGGTTGCCTCCAACGACATCGCCGGTGCCGCCCGCATGTTTGCCAAGAGCAAGCCGGCCTCGATTCAATGGGGGTTGCCGATAGACTCCACCCCGGGCATCACCCCGACGGCGCTGGCCATCACCTATCTGTGGTGTTTGACCGGCAATTTGGATGTCCCCGGGGGAAACATTTTCGCAAGACATGCTTTCGATGCGGTGGCCTACGCATTGCCCGGAGCCGAAGGTGTGATTAAGCTCGCCACCCAAGAGATGGACGATACCCGGATAGGCAAAGATAAATACGGACCTTTCCGCCAGTTTATTTGGCGGGCGCAGACCGATTCGGTACTCGAGCAAATCGAAAGCCAAAAACCCTACCCTGTAAAAGGCATGTGGATTCAGACCGGTAACATCTTGGCGGGGATTTCCTTCGAGCCCAAAAAATGGAAAGCCGCTTTCGAAAAACTGGACTTCATCGCCGCGGTGGATCTGTACATGACTCCCACCACCCAATACGCCGATATCGTTTTGCCGGCGGCCAGCTTTTTGGAAAAAGAGAGTGTAAGAACCTGGTGGGTTCCGTTGCAAGCCATCAACAAAGCCATTTCGGTAGATGACTGCAAACCGGACGTGGAGATAAACTTCGAGTTGGCAAAGAGGTTTGATCCAAATTTCCGCTGGGCAGACATTCATGACCTGTTCGACGACATCATCAAGCCTTCGGGTCTGACTTTTGAGCAGCTCAAGGAGAAAGTTTTCGCCTATCCTCCGGAAGGTCATCCGAGCGCGCCCTACCATCGACATGAAAAAGGTTTACTTCGAAAAGATCGCCGGCCGGGCTTTCAGACCAACAGCGGATTGGTCGAGCTTTTCTCTGCTCTGAGGGAGAGCTGGGGCCTCGATCCTCTGCCGGAATACGAAGAGCCTCCGTTTACGCCGGTGAGCAGGCCCGACTTGGCCGCCGAATATCCAATCATATTGGGCACCGGCAGGCGCTCTCCGGTGTTTTTCAATGCCGAGCACCGAATGATACCATGGCTGCGAGAGTTGGATCCCGATCCGACCGTAGAGATCCATCCTTCAAAAGCCGAGGAGCTCGGCATCGGTAACGGGCAATGGGTATGGGTGGAAAACTGGTTGGGACGGCAGAAGTTCAAAGCCAAGCTGACCATCGTGGTACCAC
>JBFFBT010000003.1:0-52916 GCA_041560255.1 Myxococcota bacterium
ACTAACTTTGCCGAAAAGTGGAGAGTCTGGGGTTACCGAAATAATTTTCATAACACAAATAAGCCAATAAATAAATTCATCATATATAAAAAAAGCGGGTGAAGGGAGTCGAACCCTCGACGTCAAGCTTGGGAAGCTTGCATTCTACCACTGAATTACACCCGCAAATCAATCCAAAAGCAAAACACCTCCCTCCTCAAACCAGGTTCCGTCGAGCAAGCACCCTTACCGGGAACTACTATACCTTACTATACCTGTCAAGGAAACTGTCAATTTCGGCCATGCTCACGGAAGGTTGTCCCGCCCCGGAAGACGGCTTGGCTTCCGGTGAAACCGAATTCATCGGCAAGTTTTCCGGATTTTCGTTGAATCCTCCCTCCAACAATTGATCGAGACCCAGAATGTTGGCCGTGTGCTCAATGATGTGACGATCTGCCACTACCCGATTCGCCAATGCGGCTTCAAACAAGCTGTTATCACACAACGTATTGATAACTCTTGGAATTCCTTGACTGTATTGGTGAATGGACTCCACCCCCTGGTTGGTAAAAAGCATTCTTTTGGAGCCCGCCATGCGAAGTCGATGTTTAATATAAGATTTTGTGGTTTCCAAATTAAATGGGTCCAACCGGCACTTCAGAGCAACCCTCTGATGAAGCGGCGGATCCAACATCAAATTTCGCTCCAGCGCGGGCAGCCCGAAAAACACAAAAGACAACAACTTTCTCTCCGGCACTTCGAGATTGAGTAGTCCTCTAAACTCTTCCATAATTTCACGGGTTTGAAGCATCTGAGCCTCATCAATCAAGACAACCGCCTTTTTCCCGGCATCATGCAGTTCCACCAACCGATCATACAACTGCCCGAGTAAAATAAGCTTGTCTTTGGCTGGATCTTCGACACCCAATTGCAACGCGATGCGTCTCAGCACCCAATTTGCAGTGACCCCGGCGTGTATGATGACCAACAGAGCGGCTTCATATTCGCCCTCAGGGAGGTTGTCGAGCATTCTCCTGGCCAGGGTCGTCTTCCCCGCGCCGATACCTCCGACGCACAAAGCCAGACCCCGCATGTTGCTGACTGCAAACATGAGGCGTACCATGGCTTGTGAATGTTGCTCGCTGTTATAAAAAAAGCGTGTAACCGGAGCCGATGAAAATGGTTCTTGCTTCAATTGAAAAAACTCTAGATAATTCATATTTTCTCCACCCTGCGGCCCTGCATGTTCGGCGGACATCGTCACATATATGATATCTTATTTTTTCCGTTGGTGGAATGTCCAGGAGTCTGGTTGTCGGATGGATTGTCATGACTCCTTGATTGAGAAAGCCTTTGTATTTTTTCTGCGACATCCCGAAATGCGGCATCCCGCTTGTACACCTGCTTGTACTGCGTCAAAGCATCTTGAGGTCGTTCACCCAACTCCAAAGCCCGACCCAATTCGTAGTACAGGCTGGTTTTTTCTTGCTCGGATATCGCCGGAAACTTCAATGCATTGGTGAAACTCTCCACCGCTTTTACAGTTTGTCCCATCTCGGTATAGCAAAGCCCTATCATGGTCATCGCAACGACACGCTTTTCCTCGCTTGAAGAAGCAATGGAAAATTCATTGATGGCTTCATCCAAAAGGCCCATTTCTTTGTAGGCAATTCCCAAATCATAATGGGTCGACGAATCGTCTTTGGCGACAATTTTGGCAACTCCCTTTTTAAACTCATTGAACACATCGTTGACGCTGTATTGAAAATCCTCATCGAGCGCCACCGGCTCCAACTCATCATCAATCTCACCCGCGATCTGTTCTGCAAGATCCATCGTCAGATCGGAATCTTCGAGCTGAGCAGCCATGACCTGCGATTCTCCCTGCTGCATCCGAGAAACTTGCTCCAGCCGCATCAATACCTCTTCGTTTTCCGAATAGGCTTGTTTCAAACGCGAAAGCTCATCGAAGGCTTCTTCAAATAGATTTTGTTGAATAAAAAAATCCACCTCTTCCAATGCATCCGCCAAATCCGAATCGTCATCTTCAGGTAAAGGCTCTTCCACCGACTCCAACTCCAGATCATCGCCCGAGCTCTCCGCCAAGGGATCATCCGTCCCTATCTCTTCTTCTTCCCAGTCCTCAAGATCCTGCACGTGAGCCGGTTCGACAGCTTCGGCTTGTTCATCTTCTGGTTGCTCGGTCGGCCAGATCGGATTTTCAATCATCTGGGTAGGATCATCGGGGACTTGCATGAGATCTTCATGCATATTCGCGTCGATTTGATCAAACGAAGCATCTATCTCCTCGATGTCAATCAATCCCGACTCATCCATCGAATCCGCAACCGCTTCGGCGTCATGATCCAGTCCGGAATCTGAATCCAGAAGATCCAAATAGTCGACTCCGGCAGAATTCTCATCATATTCTTCGGACTCTTCGGCTCCCAAAATGAGATCGGCATCGTCTATCATTTCGAAAGGTAACTGTTCATTCGGGCTTGACTCTGAGTCTTCCATCTCGGACTCAATCGGCTCGAGCTTGGCCGGGACTTCGCGCTCATCGAAACTTTCCTGGTCCGATTCGTCCCCGATAATGACATCATCCGTTTCAGGTCCTATACCGATGTACACTTCTTGCTCGAGATCCAAAGAATCCGCATCTTCGTTATCCGCCGAGTTTTCATACGCCGCGTTCTCGAGTCCGTCCAATCCCGCATCCATAGATACTTCGATGTTTTCCGGATCATCCACCACAACTTCTACTCCGGATGCGTCCAATAGCTCGGGAAGGTCATCGTCCAATACTTCGACCTCCAGCTCATTGGATGTTCCATTCAGCTCACGCATCAACTGCTCAGCTTGCGGGTGGTCGGGATTGAGAAGCAGAAGAGATCTTAGATTCTCACGAGCTTCATCAATTTGATCCCGGGCTTTCTGCAGACGGATCAGGGTAATCAACTCCGAAGCGGTTTCGTCACTTTGTCGATTGAAAGCATAAATATCCTTGAGTTTCTGATGCGCTTCGATGTTTTCATAATCCAGGTCGACAATCCGCTTGAGATGCTCAATGGCCTTGTTCTGTAGACCATATTTGATGTACACACTCGTCTCGTTGAGCATCTTGCCGATATCGCCCTGAACGGAATCTTTGCCGCTGCGATCCTTAGAAGAAACAATTTCTTGCACATCCTGCAAACGAGTGGATCTGGGTCTGAGCTCATCATCAGGTTCCACCACCGGCTGTGGAGGACGCAGGGAAGATATGTGACTTGGTGGGTCTTCTGATTCGGGCTCTTCATCCACCGAAGGAGAGGGTAATTCAGGTTCTTCGATCCTCGGACCTACGGACTCTCCCGGGGCCTGCATATTGAGGGCCTGCAAAGCTTCAGGATCATCGGGAGATAAAGCCAGAATACGCTGATAGGTGCTTCCGATTTCTTTTTGTTGTCCCCTTTCCTGATAAATTTTTATCATTTCTTTGTATACCGAAATAGTTTTGACCGGCTGGTGAAGCTCTTTAAAAGCCAATGCCAGCATGGAAAGGGTGTCGATATCTGTCGGATCTGCCTTGAAGCAAGCCTGCAACTTGCTCAACGCGCGCTTGGCGTCGCCTTTCTGTAAATAGATATTCGCCAACTCCCGAACCATCGACAAATCCGAGCTGTCGTGAAAAAGCAGCCTTTCGACCACTTTGATATAGTCTTCAATCCGATTGGTTACCTTGAGGTATTGAGCAGCTTGCCTGAACTCCTCGACTGCTTCCTGGGTCATGGCCTCCTGGGAATACAGCTCGGCCAACTTGATGCGACTGGCCACACTATCCGGATCCAAATCGACCAAGCGACGCAATATCTCCATCAGCTGCTTCTTCATGCCGCGTTGCTCATAATGCGCGGCAACCTTTTGCATATGCCCCATGGCATCGCCGACAATACCCAAATTTTGGTATTCCCCTGCCAGATGGAGGTTTACGTCAACCCGGGTCTCGTCGATTTTCAATATTTGCTTGTATACCGCCACCGCCTTGAGGTGAAACCCCTGCTGAGAATATGTCTTGGCTACACTGAAATATGTATTGAGGGCTTGCTCTTTGTCTCCGATCCGAACAAGAAGATCCCCTTTCTTAAGCAACGTCCTGACATCTTTGGGATCCTCAATCAAGATCTTGTCGTATTCCCGAATGGCCTTTTTGATCTGACCTTTCTGGATATACTTCAAGGCATTATCGTTTACTTTGTTCTTGTTGATTGCCACCCAGTCCGCCTCGATACTACAGTGCCGCAAACGCTGCCGTCTGGTCTGATCATCCCGAGAAATTCAATCCTACATGACTTGCTTCGGGTGTGGGCCCTTACCACGTACGCCACCGATCCACCATGATTGACTCTAAGAAAAACCCCCTGTAAATCAACAGGTTTCTAAGAGCTCACCCAAATTACCATCCTAACTCTTCACAATGTTTCAGTCAATCGAAATTCGAAAAAACCCGGTGGGTTCAACCGCAGATAGTGATGCACCTACTTTACCCGCTCGATATACATTCCGGTACGAGTATCGATACGAATTTTCTCGCCCTCTTTGATAAACAAAGGCACTTGAATGTTGGCGCCGGTTTCCAGAAGAGCCGGCTTGGTTCCACCGCTGGCTGTATCCCCCTTGACGCCCGGATCGGTCTGAGTAATGGTCAACTCAACAAAATTCGGCAATTCAACCGTCAAAGGTTTGCCTTTATAAAACAATACATTCAACAGTATATTCTCCTGCAAAAAAGCATCCGCGCCCTGCAGTTGGTCCTTGGTAATAAAAAGCTGCTCGTACGAGGAGTTGTCCATAAAATTGAAATCATCGCCCTCGCGATACAGATACTGCATTTCCTTTTCCACCAGGTCCGGTTTGTCAACTTTGTCGCCGGCTTTGAAGGTCCGATCCAGGACATTCTGCGTCACCAGGCTTTTGAGCTTGGTACGCACGAACGCCCCACCCTTGCCAGGTTTGACATGCTGGAATTCCACGATGATAAATGGCTCTCCGTCCAGCTCGATCTTCAATCCCCTCCTAAAATCGGTGGTCGAATACATTTCTTTAGCTCCGGTACATTATGTAGATAATTTCCAAACCAACACTTTCAGATCCTACCATCTCCCATACCAGTAAACCACAACACCCTGAAAGTCAAACTGTTACTTTTGGGCTCGCTAATGAGAGGGGTTCGCGTGGGAATCGCTCTAAAACAATTCTTGAATCAACGCCGGGCTGTGCCTGCGCAGCACATACCGTCCCTTTCCGGCGTAGGCCGGAGGCTCCAAGAGAAGCGCGATAAAATGGTCGTCTTTCAATAGCCTTATCACCAAGGTGCCTCGATCGAATGAGGTCGTAAACTCTAGAAGCTCACCTCCCTCGACATTTCTAATGGCCTGGGCAGCCTGCCTTACAATACTGCTCATCTCTACCAGCAATATTTCATCATCCATGTCGCCTTCCTGCTCGACATGCCGAAGCACCAACAATCCATCCAGGTTCATCAACCACACCGCCCGACACCCATCCACCTCGCGACACATATTTTCAAGTTGCTTTTGCAACTCCATCTGCCACCTCCCTGGCTCCGTTCAATCGCAACCGCCCTTTGCTCTCATAATTCACGTTCTCCCCGAACACCCAGAATGCATCATTCACACCCCCGACCTGCCGTATCAAAACTCCGCTTTTTCACATCTCGGAGCCTGCAAGCTCTTGTATTTCATAAGCAATATTCTCTATATCCCCGGCACGATGTACGTACTACGACACACACTAGCTGGGACGTGTCAAGCGTGCATCCTGCATCAACCGTTTGAGCATATTCTGCAATATGAGCAACCTGCGCTCTCGAGGATCCACAACCGAGGTAGGTTCGTCCGATTCCACACTGCGTACGTCGACAGGGCCGATGAACCCGGTCAGTTTCGCAAGCATCCACTCCAACATTTTGAGTTTTTTACTGGTATTCGAATCGGTTCTTCCATGCTTTGCCGCCATGGCAAAACGACTATCGGATAATCCCTGCGCCAACGAAAGATTTTGCGGATCCTCCGTCAGAAGTTTCTCAAAAATCGATATTGCTCGTTCCGGGAAACCTTGTTTCAGGTACAGCCGCGCCAAGGTTTCCGATTTCAAGTCGTCTTGATCCATGCCAACAGTTTCCAAGCGGGTTTAGGCATTCATTTTTTCCATGTGCTACAAACGGTTGTAGATCATTACTCCTTTACTATCCAAGACCCCGACAATTGTCAAGTCGCTACAGACAAACGAACTCCCGTAGCAAATACTCTGTTTTTTCAAAAAGCCATATCGGTCAAAGAGGAGACGCCGACCGGTTCTCACCGATACGTGCTATCGCATTCGCAACCATCGACCAGCAGATCGTTGGTATCCTGGCCCGGTCTGCAGGCCGGATAGTAATCGTCCGTAAGACTCGGCGTATCCAAACAGCACACGTAGTAAAGGCATCCCCAACATAGGTCTATCGCATAAAAAAACTCGCCGGTCTCCACCTTCAATCCGCCTATCGTCTCTCCATACAATCTGGCCCGCACACCCAATGTGACTTTCGAAGCTTCCGCGTCGAGTTGAACCATGAGCTCGCCGATCTCGGGAGGCACCATAAAGAAACCGAAAACCGTCTTTCCGGCCTCACCACCATCATCGCCGGCCGATACGTAAGCATTGAAGTAATCCGTATATGCAAGATCTTCGATCGCCAGTACTTGCAACAAGGCGGGATTTGCCGCCAACACTTCTTCCCTCCCTTTCAACCACTCGTACTCGACAACCGCCTTGGTAAGATGCACATCGAAAGCATTCGACTCACCGTTTGAGACATCCGAAGAATTGGGCATATAATTGTTGACCTGCGCGTAAAATCGGTAACTCGGCCGACCGCCGAACGCCAGATGACCGAGATCCAGATAGCCCCTGGAGCGATAATAGTCCCCATCCACTTCATAGACACAATCGCTGTCAGGCGCAACTTGGAAAAGGACCACCAAAGATTTGCCGTTATCCACACATCCGCATACCGTAAATACGACCAACCATGTGCAGGCGGTCTGGGTTATCCACTTTTTCATCAATACCTCCTCGAAAATTCCGTTTTCAGCCACGCCGGACCTTGCGGTTTACTTTTGGGATACCGTGGCCTGAAGGCGGTTGACGATACGTGGGGTGATAAAAATGAGCAACTCGGTTCGATCGTCGTTCTTTTTCACGTTTCGAAACAGATAACCTAATATGGGTATGCTCGAGAAAAAAGGAATCCCGGTCACCGTATCCGAAGTTTTCTTCGTATAGATACCCCCGATGACCGTGGTGTCACCATCGCGGACCATCACTTGGGTTTCAGCTTCCTTCTTCAAAATCGTCGGATCACCTCTTGCGCCGGTACGGGAAAAATCGGGTTCGTTTTTCGTAACCTTGATGGCCATGAGGATGCTTCCCTCCTGGGTAATATGCGGGGTTACCTCGAGCTCCAATTTGGCTTCAACAAACTGAGTATTCACGCCTGCAGCCGACACCACCGCAATGGGTATGGACACTCCCTGCCCGATTTTGGCTTTATGATTATCCAGGGTCGCAATCTTTGGAGCACTGATGATTTTCACAGCTCCCTTGTTTTCCAACGCAGACAACCTTAAATTGAGTCTGGCGATTCCTCCCGCCGATCCGAAAATAAATCCCAAGGCACCGCCTGATCCGGCTCCTACTGCGGCCGGCAGGTTGATGGCAAATTGCCCTGGGTTTCCGGTGCCGCTGAACGGGCGATTGGTGGCTTGATCATCCGCGCCACCCCTTACCACGATATTGTTGGGGAACGGCAGACCGGTTGGATTGCCGGTGGCCGAAGCAAACGACATATCTCCACCCCATTGCACGCCGATCTCACGCACAAATTGGGTATTGGCCTCTACAATCCTTGCTTCGATGAGCACTTGAGGGGTTTCTGTGTCCAAGCTTCTGACCAATCCCTCGGCCTTGACGAGATGCTCGAGAACGTCTTTGACAATCAACACATTGGTGCGGTCGTCCACCGTTACGCTTCCCCGATCGCTCAATACATCCTTCACTTGAGCTTCGATATCTTTGGCGGTTGCATAGTTGACCGGAATGAGGCGAACCCGGATCGGCTCGAGCTTTTTGTTGGCCTCCGCCGCCTTGGCAAGCAGCTCTTTTTCCTTGGCGAGCTCTTCCAGAGTGGCGACTCGGATGATGTTGCCGTGCTGCACTTTTCCGAGTTTCTTGGTCTTGAGGATGATATCCAAGGCTTGATCCCACGGCACATTGCGCATGGTTACCGTGATCTTGCCTTTCACCTCATCAGACGTGATGATGTTCAATCTGGCCACTTCAGATATCAGGCGCAGTATGTTATGGATATCCGCGTCCTTAAAGTCCAACGAGATCCTTTTGCCCTGATATCTGCTCCGATTCCGGCCCCCTGATGCCGAAGCCTGGGCTTCGGGATGCCTCACGCTGTATCCAGCGACTTGATCGGGTGCATAGGTGTAGGTTTTCTTCCCCTCCGAAGAAGCAGCCCGTACGGAAGGTTTCTTATCCTTTGAAACCAGCACCCAATGCAGCTTGCCGTCTTTGCGTTCGAGCCGGTTTTCGACCTGCCGGCTGGTAAGCACCACCAATTTGACCTTATGCTTGTCCGGCACCCGATATGCGCTCAGCGATTTTATCGATCCACCGAACTCGGAGGTATCCAAGGTTCTTTCCAAAAGCAAAGGCAAATTGCAATGAGGAATTTCCAACATGGAAGAGCTCGCATCGACATGCACCACTTGCGCCGTGGCCTCACCCTCCAAATCCAAAATAACCCGCGCTTCGCCTTCATGTTGTCGAAACGACACATCCTTCAAGACGGCATATTTGTTGATGGGCTTTGAATCCTTCGACTTGGCTGCGGTTCGATCGACCGGAAAAGATTTTTGTATAGGGTTCTTCTTGGTGTGGGCGGGATTGGGTATCGCTGATTTTTTGCCGTCAGCAAAAAGAACCACCAACTTTTTCTTGGTGCGTTGAATCGAGTAATGCTTGGGTGTTCCTTGAGCGCAATCCAAGACGATTCTCACTTTGTTTTTATGCCCGGCCATCCGTACATTGCTCACATATCGATCGGAAATTCTTTCTATATTATGTTTTCCTGCGGGCATTGAAGCGCCGTAGACATCCAACACAATCCGAAAAGGATCGAACACCTCCAATACTTCATAAGTATTGATGTCACTATCGGCAGTCAGGCTCAAACTACGAGCACCGGTCAGAATTTTTTCAATCCTCAACAAATTAGGACGTAATTTGTCGCCACGACTCTCCACCACCCGATGATCGGGTTTTGGTTCATCTGGTTCTATCACGGGCAGTGATGGGGGTGAGGGTTTGGAAGGTCTTTTCGATAAAGCTTCTTTCTTGGCAAATGTGATCACTACCGCGCTTCCAACCGTTTTAGCCCTAAATTGCACGTCGGTCTGCATGCCGATGACAACCCTACCCACCACATTTCCGGATTGTTTGAATTGTGTGGTGGCGATTTTTGAAATATGGCTGCCGCTGAAATTGTCCGGCAGCCGTTCCACTTGCACCTCGGTCCGAATCAGATCTACAATGAGTCGATCGGGATCTTTCAGCTTGAAAACGGTAAATGTAGGTGTCATCTTTCCATGCAGAACCACTTCCGTCGCTTCGGCATGCCGCTGTACTTCGATCTTACCGATAACATTGTTATGCACCTCTTTCGAGCTTTCGGCATACACCAAAGCAGGAAGAATCAACAGGCTCAGCAGTACTGTGCGAGATCCCATAACTCTTCTCCTTCACCCAATTCGGGCAGACAGCCCGAAATGATAGTTCCTGTGCGAAACCGATATCCATTCATTGCAAGCCACCCGATGGATCCTCCGGCCGAACTGCTTTCCAGAGCGCCGGTTCCTTTTGCAGGTATACTACAGCTACTCGACTCAAGCATCATAGGGTTGCTCATGGTTTCGTTTCTTCTCTTCTGAGTTTCATATGGATGTAGTTGGTCACTTTTCTTCCACCCCAATCACGATAGTCTTCCGCTATGATGACTTCTCCGGTTTTAATCCGCACTACCCGCCCGAAATTTTTTCCTATCCGGGTTCCCACTTGCACGCTCACGCCTCTCCCATCCGGAAGCTCTACCTGAGCCCGCGGCTTTGCAATCCCGGAGATAATCGCGGTCAGTTTCAACTGATCGATTTCAAACTTGGTAAGAATGCCCCCGGGGCTTTCTTCATTGGGTTTTCGTTCAATCTTATAAAAAGACTTGAACGGATCCCGCTTGCCGACCGGCGTATAGATGTAACTCATTGCCTGGGTTTCATCCAACGAATCCAGCGCGGAAACCGAGCTCGGAGCCTGTGCATTTTGACCGGCGCCGGTTTTGGCGGCATTCGGCCGTGGAGGCGAGGGGCGATCCTGTCCACCGCAGGCAGCCCAAACCAACATGCCTACAATCACAACCCACTTTCCAAGCGTACCAATCTTATCAATCCGCATGCCGCCGCATCCATCCCGGACATTGACCACCATGACAAATCCTTTCGTCGGCTGCATGATCTACTTACCTTTCGCGCCGGGCTTCTTTTTAACTTTACCGCCCGGAGCCGCAACATTTGGAGATTTGACCGCCCGAAAGGTCTTGGCCATGCACTGGGCCTGCAATACAACTTTGCCACTGCGGACCGCCGGCTCGCTCATACCGATATCGGACACGTTGATGATACGTTCCTCCTTGGCAATTTTATCGAAAAACGTCGTAATCTCATGATAATTGCCTTCGATTTCCATCTTGACGGGAATCTCCGCGTAGAAGTTTTTCCTTACTTCGGATGCAGGAGAAAATTTAATGATTCGAATGTCCGATTTTTCTGAAAGCTCATTCAACGTCTTCAACAGATGATCGATGTTGGCGTCATCCGGAAGGTTTTTCTTTTTCTCTTCAAGCTTTTGTTGCAAGTACTCCACCCGCTGCTTGAACTTCGTCAGGTTGCCGGCGATTTCTTCTTTTTCGTGCAATTCTTCTTCCAAGGTTTGAAGCTGTCTCGAAAGCTTCTGCAACTCCTCCGCCTGACTCGTATAAATAAACCAATAATGACCGCCGCCCAAAACGAGCAAGATCATCACTCCCAGCGCCAATTTCTGGGGTGTCGGCGTCTTTTGGACCAGGCTGTAGAGCTTTTCCATCACACCCTCGCTGAATACGCAGTCATTTCAAGAGCTTTCATATGGCGTAACTTACCTGCATGCTGATTTTAAATTTCACGAACGACTGCGCGTATTTTTTATCCTGCACCAACTCGGTTTCCACCAATCGGATGTTTTTGAAAAATGTCATTCCGGTTTGGGATGTTTTATCACCGGCCGGGGCTGCTTGGGGGTTGGTCTCGACCGTCTCGCCCAGTTGGGTCATAAACTGCGCTACATGTTTGTTGGTCAATGCTTCGCCTTCGATGGTTACGGTACCCTTCTTTTCCGTCCAAGAAAGCAACCAAACCTGACGGGGGATGACTTGACTGAGTCGATCCAACACCCTCACCGGACCCACCTTGCTTTTGACGAGATCTTCTATAATTTTCAATTTACTGTTGAGCTCGGCTTCCAGACCCTTGTATTTCTCAACTTCGCCGATGGCCTTTTTGTATTGTTCGATTTTCTGCTTGGTGCGGGTAATCTCCTTTTTGCTGTCATTGATTTTGCTTTGCATGGTCGAGTACCACGTGATCAATCCCAAAATCAGACCTGCAACCACCACCAAAAAAAGTACCAGCTGTTGTTTGACGTACTCCCGTTTCCGCGCAGCCCGAATCGGCAATAAATTTATCTTGATCATGATCGCACGCTCACTTGTCGTCCGGTGTCCTGAGTCCCAAACCAACTGCTACGGCCGCAGCAGGGCCCATCTCTCTCAAATACTCCGGATCGAACCTTTTCGGATCAAACTCAATATTACGAAAAGGATTCATGATCTCGACCGGCACTCCCACCCGATTCTCGATTACCTTATACAGCGACGGCAGTTTACACGTGCCTCCGCTGAGGTATATCCGGCTTATTTGGCTGTCGGCCGCGGTTGCGGCGTAGAAATCGAGTGAGCGCTGAATCTCCGAAGCCAAGTTTTCCGACACCGCGGCAATGACCCTTTCTACCTCATGCGGAACCACTGAATCGGCGTCCATGCCGGATCCACCCCCGACTTTCAGAGCTTCGGCTTCATCATATCCCACGTTGAGCTGCTTTTGGATCTCCTCGGTAAACTGATTTCCACCCATCGAGATATCCCGCGTAAACGCCGTCACACCCGCTGAAAGCACGTTGATATTGATGACCGAAGCCCCCAGATTCACCAATACAACCGTATCGGATTCGGGCAGATCGTAGTTCACCTCGAATGCATTTTCGACACAAAAAGCCGCCACATCCACCACCATCGGCGTCAGTCCGGATTCCTGTATCACCGCCAAATAGTCGTTGATCATGTCTTTCTTGGCGGCCACCAACAATACATCCATCTGACCCTGGTCGGTGGGCTCCGGGGTCAAAACCTGCACGTCGATATTCACATCGTTGATATCGAATGGGATGTATTGCTCAGCTTCCCACTGAATGGACTCGTCGAGTTCCTCTTCGGTCATAGCCGGTAAAGTGATTTTTTTGATAATCACCGAATGACCGCTGATGGCCACCCCGACTTCCTTGTGATGAATTCGGCGGGTTTGCGTCAACTCCCTGATGGCGTTGACGATTACCGTCGAATTCATCAAAGCGCCGTCTACAATGGCCTCGGGCGGCAGCTGTACCGAGCCAAAGTTGCGAAGCTGGTATCCTCGTTTGGATTCTTTCAGCTGCACCAGCTTTACGGCGCTCGAGCCTATATCGAGTCCTAACACATTCTTGGCTCTGGCCATGAGACGACTCCCCTTTCAGCCCAATCTCAACAAGTCCAATCGACTTCAATCATCTCCAACTTGTTCGTCTTCGATAAACACTTTGTCCTTTTCGGACAAACCCATACCCAGCGCCAGGATGATCTTGCGCTTTGTGTCCATCCGGCAGACATGACCGGATTCGATCCGATCGATGGTCAATGCCGACAAGCCCGATTTACGCGCCAACTCGGCTTTGCTCATCAACAAAGACTCACGGATCTTTCGAACATTGTTGGACGCCTTGGAAGAATCCTCGGCACGCTTTTCCCTGCTTTCGTAATCCTTGACAACCACCGCTTTGGTTCGATTGCGGGTCATATCAGGCTCCATCTCCTTTTGTTCTGGCTCGAACCAACGCCCATTCCAACCGAAAAAGGACGTTAAATCATTTTGATTTCAGTTTCCGAAAGACCCGGATCAAAGTCAAGAATTTGGCACAACTATTATTAATTATATTTAATTATATATAATTAAGACCCAAAACACATGCGTCTTTTCAAAAAACCACGCTGAAGACATCTTCGCATCGCCGATCCCCCCGGCCCCCCGGCATACGCCTGCCTACCTGGGACGATTGTCATCTTTGTTCTTACGCCCGTCAGGCTGGGTATTTGGATTTATCGATTGGTTCCCGACGGCTTTGGCCGGACGCCTGGAAAGCTCCTTCAACGCCTGAATATCCCGGGGCCTTTTGGCCATCTCAACCACCTCTCCAGGCACCATTTCGACATTGGGATATTTTTTATCCCGGGCATGTGCATCCGGCCGCATTTGGTCGGGATCTTTTTTGGATGCCCGCTCTCCTTCTTCGGACGGTTGCGATTCTGCCTCCGGATTTTTGTTTTCAGCCGGCTCCGAATCATTCGACTCAGGAATAGATTCAAAATTGCCCCGACAGTCCGAACAACCGCTCGACCCGACGGCGGCAATCAACCCACAAACCGTAATAAGTATGTATCGGCCACGCATGTATAACCTCTGGATATGGGATCTATTTTAGCTTCCAAAGCGAAAGAAAGCAAGAATGTCATCGAAAAGACCTTAGAAAATCACTCCGGCAGGCAACACAATCGCAGGCTCGATAAATAAGCATCGATCCGTAATCCAGCTACAACACCTTGGCCCAGCTGAACACATACGACACGTTCAAATCCTGCTCTCCCAAAGGCAATATCTCCTGCTTGGTGCCTTGCTGAATGACCACCTTGGGTCCCCGGTTGGTCCATACGATGGCCGGAGCGCTGGGTGTGCCGGTTTGTTTCATGGTCTTTTGAAAGATCAATTCACCCGGATCGAAGTTGTCGAACGGATACACATACACATTGGCGACACCCGTGTTGCACACGTCCGGGTTGGCCCGATACGTGCTGAAGATGATTTTACCGGCCACCACCAAAGGCTTCGCGAACACTCGTTCGTCTTTTTCCGGCAGTACGAGCGGTTGGGTGAAAAGCTTTCCCACAGGCTGGGGAACATAATAACCTTCCGCATCGTAATCCCGCCACTCTTCCACCGCAAACACATAGTCCTGGGCATCCTTGAACTCCAAGCTGTCGGTCTCGCCCGTACCGAAGAACATAACCAAATTACCGGCGTAGTTCAAAGCCAAAGTCGATTTCGCGGTAATCGGTCTTCTGGGCCGCACCGCGGTGGAGCTGTTCATGTCGTTTTTGGTCATGTCGTACCAAAGCGACACGCTCCAATCATACTCGATGCTTCCCGAGGTATATGAGCCGACCATCTCTCCTTCGGGCGCATCGGGATTGAACTCGGCGTTGCGCACATCTATCCGATATACATTTCCCCGGGTGGTGGGGACGAACACCCGGCTGATGGATTGCCCCAGCGAGGTATTGAAGGCCACCGGAGTGGAGGCGACCGTCTCGACCCAAAAATCGTCCGCTACATCCAGGTGGAAACGGCTCTCTTCGTCGTTGGGCACCAAAGCGCAGCCTTCGGTTTTGAGCTCGATATCCAAACCTCCGGGGACACCCTTTTTCTTTGAAAATTTGTAATAACACGGGCTGTAACCCGAGGCCGGGCATTTTCCGTCTCCGGTCGAAGGCGTGTAGCAGCATTCTTTTTCGTAAATGATATCATCCTCATATTCCACGCAGTGCTTCAGAAGCTCCTCGGGCAAATACGGTTTTTTAGAAACGGTGTTGCGCTTTTCATCACACGACCAGCCTTCTCCGCTGAAGCATTTGCCCCAGCAGTTGAAGTTCGCGCTGGGGTTGGTGCTCAAGATCTTGTAATACTTTTCGAGCATATCGGCCGAGTCTTCGGACACCGCGTTGGAGAAAAGAAACTTTCGAAGCAGCTTTCCGGTCTCCACATCGATGATATACAATGAGGACGAGCCCACCATGTTTTCTACGAAGTCGATGCAGCTGTTTACTCCCAAAAGCGATTGGGGCGGCATGTAACCCCCCGGTACGATGGCCACCGACCGGCCTTCGTACTCCTCCTGCACTCCGGCTTTCTTGAGCCAGACCTGTCCGAGAATCGGCTCGGCCCAGCCCTGCAGCTGGGAGGTCTCACATTGGTTGGCGACGTAATCGGCGGTCACCGGCAAGTGCGTGCGGTACTCCCACAAATACTTGGGATCTTCGGGATCGGTGACATCCAGAGCGAAGTAGGCGCTTCCGCCCTTGCGCTCTCCCGATACCAAAACGGTACGGTATGCCCCCATGAAGCAGTCCGATCCATTCTTCAGACAATCTCCTTTGTTCATCGGGTCCGGCGTGGGAAGATCCTTGAAATACATATCCCGGATGATGGGTGTGCCGTCCACAAAAAAGTTGTGCCCCCAGCGGGTCTGCTGGATTTTGGCCAACAGGTTGTTGGGAATAAACGCCCACAGCTCTTTTCCCGTGTCGTCCCTGCCGTCATCTTTGTTGTCCTCGGCCACGAACGCATGCAACATACCGTCGTTGGCCCCTACGTACAACATGGTGTGGCGGTCGCCGTACATGCGGAAATACGATTCGTAATTGTAATCCGGACTGATGGAGGAAGGCGGGCCCACCACGATGGGACTGGAGTGAAAGATATCCCCGAGCGGCGGTCCGTCGGTCGGCACGGTATAGGAGCCCCCGCGGGCCGGGGTGCCGCCTACGCCGCGTACGAAATCCTTGACCAATTCGGCCAGCTTGGCCTCGCTGATTTCTTTCCAATTCGTACACTCTTTGATGATTTCCTCGTTGGTGCATACCTCCTGTGAACCACTGCCCCAACGCCGGCAATATCGCTCCCCATGCGACTCTCCCCAACGCCGACACTCCCGGCAGTAGTCGTACCTACAGCCAAACCCTTCGCCGCAATCGTCGTGCTCTTCGCATTTTTTTCTTTCGTAGGCGGTGCAGACTTTGATCTCGTTCCAATTGGTGCACTCGCGCTCTCCCTGGGTATCCAAGCACATCAACGGATCGGTCTCTTTATATCCACTCTCGAAAGGATACAACCCCAGACGGTGATCGGATTTACTAAATCCACGGGGCCATTCGGCCGGATTGCTTCGATCGATTCCGGGGTCCTGGCTGCGGGGGTCGTGCACCACGGTCAAAACCCTTCGCCCCTCGAGCGGATCCATGCTGTCGGGACGCTGGTTTTTCAAAACGTCTTCGAAATACACCCTATCGCCGGTAAACTCGGGATTGCCGTCTCCATCGAGATCGGCGATGCGCTCGCGAACCAAATGGCCGGTCCACATACCATCGAGCGATATTTCAAAGTATGCCACAAATTGAAACGACTCGTTCACCGAAACAATGGACTGAATGGAAGACGGCGCGGTGCGGCTTGATCCCCCGGTCAAGATGGTATCGATGATGGATGAAAACACCTGCCTGAGCTCTTCGGGGTTGTTGGCCATAAAGGCCCCGTAATCACCCCCCGATCCGGCTCTGGCGATCGGATCGAGGTAGTCTTTCTGGGTGCCGAAGCCCACCACGAACACCGGAATGCCCGCGGTCTTACCGGGGAAAAGCTCCTGCACCGGGTTGGAAATCGTACCGGCGCTCCATAGAGCTTCCGCGTTGATGAAGGTGCGATCGTAGCGGTTGGGATAGCCCCAATCGCTCCATCTATCTCCATAACAACCCTGGTTTTCTTCTCCGTCCGAAAGCAGCAAAACGAACTTCGCCCGGCAAGTGCCCATCATATCCTTGTATCCAATGTCTTTTTCCCAGTTTTTATAATGGTAGAGTGCGTCGTACAAAGCCGCGCACAGAGGCGTCCAACCCTCTGCATTCATGCTGCATACCGAGCTTTGCACCCTGAAATTGTTGCCCACCAGATCTTCCGGATCGCTTGGATTGACAAAATCAATCAAGCAGCCTTCGTTGGCGTCGCAACGACTACCTACCCGATCCTTGACACCCAGGCTCCAGTCGGAACCGATGTCGTCTGCGTAGTTCCAGGTGGCGCTTCGATCATTGTCGAAGCTTCCAAATCCAAACTGGATCAACTCGCGGTAGTCATCCAAGATACCGTCGTCTTTCTGCACACTGCAACCGACCTGGGTATCGATGTAGGTCCCGGTGAGCACTTCTTTGAGCGCTTGTAAACGGTTGCATTTCATGGTGCCTGCGATGCCGCACTCGAAGCTGCCCTCATCCATGGAGCCCGAGCTATCCAGGATGACGAATATCTGCGGCAGCACCGCCAGAGGATCGTCGCCCGAGACGAACTGGGCCTTCGCAATCCAGGGGTTCAACCCGAGGCTCAACCCGATAATCACACTACCGATTTTTGCAATCAATCTTGACTTCATGGCCTTTTCCTCCTCGGCCGAGTTGCTTTGATTCGACCTGGTCATCCAGCCAATCCTAAGGGCAACGGGTCGGTCCGGCCACCACCCGGGCACGCGCCGAAATAAACGTAACATTACCGTTGAGCGACAACTCCGCCGATTGGAACTTGGTCGGAGTGGTCCCTCGAGAATCGGCGTCCAAAATCAAATAACAGATCTCCTGCACCTCATTGCCGGGGATGGATGTCCCTCGGGTCGCCAATGGAAGCAGATCGACCTGATAGGCAATGCCCTGATCCACCAAAACCGGGGTTTTATCCTCTTCGCCGTCCGGCGCCACCACCGGCAGATACAAGGTCCCGTCATTGATGTTGGTGGGATCCGGATCGGCGGTGGAATAGCTGAACTGGCCCGCCAGCATAGCCGAGTTGATGGTCGGATCGCTCAGATTGCCTTCTCTGACCGGACCGCGTCTTTGTTGATCGAATGGAGTCATAAAGACTTCACCCGCGCTGACCGAGAGGTTGGCGCTGGCCATGGCGGTGGCCGCTTCGGCGATGACTTCGTTACGGGCCACCCGCATCAAGTTGCCCGCGATGACCAAATCCGTATTGGTGTGCTGGATGGAGATTACCCCGACCGAGCTGAGGGTCAGCAGCATCAACACACTGAGCACCATGGCGTTGCCGCGGCAGGCATAAACCTTATGGTAAAGACGCTTCGGCATGCTCTTATCCTCCTCATTGCACCGGTCGCATACGCTGCACCGGGTGAGACATCAAACTAATGTTGCGCAACTGAATCAACATGTGAGCCACCCGCACATGCGCCAAACCGTTTTCCGGCACCCCGTCCAAATCGTAGCCATAGTTCTTAGCCTGGGTCGGATTGCTGGTGTAATCACTGATGACGAAGTTGGGATCCTCACTGTCGGTCCTGACCCGCATGGTGACATTGATGGCCCGCACCTGCATCCAGTCTATCGCTTCGGTGCCCGGGGGGATCAAGTCGATCGGATTGGAAAGCCTGATGTCGGGAGCGACCCTGGGAGCCGAGCTCGCGTCGTTTACCGGATCGTTCATTTGAGGCGAGTTGCTGTCGACATACACCTGGATCTGCAACCCCGGGGCATGGGGATCGTCTCTCGGCAAGAGATTTTCAATCACCGACACGGCCGGGTTGCCGGCCCGCGTCGAGGGACAGTCGTCGGAATTACGCATAAGCGCCCAGTTCGAAGCACCCTGAGATCCCTTCGGTCCCTTGTTTTCGAGCCAGTAGTTGATGGAGGTAATCGGGTTGATGAACACCGCCTTGGTGTCGTGGCTTTGGATTCTCTCTCCGATGAGATTTTCCTTCAATTGCACAGTGGCGAAAGGCACGGTCATGGTATTGACCACCGTGTAGTAGCAAATGTTTTCTCCCTCGACCAAGCGAATGATGGTATCTTCACAAAAAACATCCTCGAAACGAGGTCCATCAAAAAACGGCTTGTACACGCTACCCTGCGGGGTCGATGATACCCCTACGGCGCACTCGTCCTTGGGCTCCGGCAAGTAAGGGCTCCTGTCGCGGCACACGATGGTGACCTGATCCCGGGCGTAATCCAAAGTGACCCGATAATCCCTGCTGCTTATGAAGTTGCCCCGAATGGTGAGGACATTGTCGGTATAGGAGACGGGGCCCCGTTGCTCGACCGGAAGCCCTTCCCACTGGGTGGGAAGCTGACTGCAATACGTGTTGATCCTGGGATGCAACGTAAACATGTAAGCTGCGCGCTTGAGATCTTCGACCGTCTTGATCATACCCATGCGAAGCCGGGCCTGCGCGTCGACGATTTCCTTGGAATTGCCGAAAGAACGCTGCACCGAGCCCGACAGGGCCACCAGACCGGCCATTAAAATGCCCGCCACCACCAGCGTCACCATCAGCTCGATGAGCGTAAATCCTCTTCTATTTCTCCATTTCAAGGCAATTCCCTCCTAAAAATACCGGGTTTGCTGCATGAAAACGGGTAATCTGTATAGGTGCCGCTTGAAATAGTTTTGGGGTTGAGACCATTGAGACCAATCGTAGCCTTCTCCGTGATCTTTGGCGTCCCAGGTAATGTCCAGGTAGAGCTGCACCGTTTGGTTGTTGGGAAACGGATCGGTGGGCTGCAAAAAGGGAGAAAAGGCGACATAGTGCGCCCGGTAGATCCCTCCGGGTTGGTTCGGCTCCCCCCATACGTTGATCGGCAAGGAATCATCCAATAAAGGACCAGACGATATCTCCGAGGACTTGTAGGCCGCCACCGCCAACAGGTCGGTGACCAGATAGTTTTCGCCCGAGGCGGGTTTGGGAGAGGTAGCGAGATATACCATGTTTTTGCCCAATGCATCTCCCAGCGAGTTTGGGCCGATTCTGTTGAGGTTGACCCATTGAGACGAGCGAACCCGTAAATCCTCTACGATTCCCAGACCCACCCATGACGCCTCCGACAGCTCCCACGAATACCGGTGCCCGCGGATCGAAGCAACCTGGAGATGAACCACTGCAAACAAACCCACCGACATGATCACCATGGCCATCATCAGCTCGATGAGAGTAAAACCCCGCTGAGCGTCTCTAGATATCCGCATAGCATTGGCCGGTTCACTTTTCATTCCAACCACTCCTTTGAGCTGGCTACCCTCGTCACTCACAAATCTGATAACCAGCCGATCCATCGGACCCGAACCGGGTATACATGATGCTTTGTTCTTTGGGCTTGCCGGCTGCGTCCATAATCACAACCTCGAAATAGCGTTCATAAGGCTGATAGGGAATTCCGGTGGGCTCGAAGTAGAGTATTCCCGGATCCGGAAGACCGAATTGGGTGTTGCAAACCGGGTTGAGTCCTTCGGGCGGGGCCAACACACGCCTGAAGACCACGTCTTTTCCCACCAGTCCGGCTTGGCCGGCGCCTCCCGGATCTTTTGATGTATCCAAAGCCTTGAAGCTGATCTGATCCCAAAGGCCGGTGCGAATGGCATGCGAGCAATTGAACTGCAAACCTTGGATCCACCTGGCTTCGTATATCCCTACCGCGCCGCCGTTGACCGATACTTCTCCGTCTTGAAACACCCTCACCATATGGCACCGGTTGGTTCTTACCGCCCGGCTTCTGGCCGTCCACACCCCTTGGACAATCATCATACCCGCTTCTCTCTGGCGGTTTTTCTGCAGAGTGCTTGAAAAACTCGGAACAATGGCGGCCGAAATCACCGATACGATAACCAACACCACCATGAGCTCGACAAGAGTAAAACCCTTTGATCGGACGATTGAATTACGCAGCATGGTCCCGATTCCTCCAAGCCTTTGCCTTCAGCATCCATCATGATGATGCAATTTGCATACCAACACACAAATGAAGCTAAGGCTTTATTATAAAAAGAAAATTACTTACAGGCTCAATTCCAGCCGTAACAACCTACCTGTGAAAACCTTGCGTAGATCGGCAACTTTTACACAGCCGGGCCCAGAAAAATCAGGTTGGTTCACGATATCGATCGCATCATGAATCCTTGCGCCTGCTCCTGAAATCATTCGCATCGATTCGATAATCTTTCAGTTTGTACAACAATGTGCGGTGGCTGATTTCCAAAAGTCGGGCGGCGCGGGTTCGATTTCCGGCCGTTTCGGTCAGAGCGCGTTTTATGAGCTCCTCTTCCACGGCTTCGACGGTTTTTTTTATGGAAAACTGTCCCTCGGGCAACTGAGCAAAATGAGGGGCCGGCATCTCGGCTACCTTGTCGGTCAGCTGTTCGGGAGTGATGAGATCGCCATCGCACAAAATGACCGCCCTTTCGACCATGTTTTCCAGCTCACGCACATTGCCGGGCCAGGCATAATCCACCAACAACCGCATCGCCTCGGGATCCACACCCTTGACGGAGGTTCCGAGCCGGGTGTTGCATTTTTGAAGAAAGTGCTCCACCAAAAGAGGCACATCCCCGGGTCGCTCTCTCAACGGGGGTATTTTGACCGTCAGCACATTCAAGCGGTAGAAAAGATCTTCCCGGAAGGCGCCATGCTTGACTTCTTCGGACAGATCCCGAATCGTAGCCGCCAAGATGCGCACATCTACTTTCCTCGGTCGATTCTCACCAACCCTGCGAATTTCATCCTCTTGCAGCACGCGAAGCAGCTTGACCTGAAGCCCGATGGGCAACTCACCGATTTCATCCAAAAACAAAGTGCCCGTATCGGCCTCCTCGAACAGCCCCTCTTTGTTGCGCACCGCATCGGTAAAAGCCCCCCTGACGTAGCCGAACAACTCGCTTTCCAAAAGATTTTCCGGGATGGCTCCGCAGTTGACCGCCACGAAAGGGCGATCTTTCCTGGGGCTGCGGTTATGCAATGCTCTGGCCAAAAGCTCCTTGCCGGTGCCGCTCTCTCCCCCGATGAGCACGGTGGATTTGAATTCGGCGATCTTGTCGATGGTCTTGAACATGGATTGCATGGCCGCGGATTTGCCGATGATGTTTTCGTAGGTGACTTCCTTGCTGATCTCCTGCTTCAGTCTCAGGTTTTCCTGCCGGAGCCGTCGGCGTTGCTCGGCAATGCTGATTCGAAGCAAGACCTCCTCGTTTTTATAGGGTTTGGAAAGATAATCCGCCGCACCCTTCCGTACCGCCTCCTGCGCAAGCTCGATATCTCCGTAGGCAGACATCATGATGACTTCCGAATCCGCCTTATGGCCGCCGATCTGCTCCAAAAACTGCATTCCGCTCATGCCCGGCATGCGTATGTCGCACAACACAATATCGACAGGTTTTTCCCGGTAGATCGTCAAAGCTTTTTCGGCATCTGCGGCCGTCTCGGCGGCAAAACCCTTGAGATTGAACAAGGAGGAAAGCTGGTAGCGCACGTTTTCCTCATCATCCACCACCAAAATGCGTGTTCGCGCCTGCATACTCATCCCCATCAGGGAAGTTCGTACAATATGCCCACAATCCCAGCTATCGACTCTATCGACCGTTCATTCTACCCTGACAGGTGGTAAAGTCAAAAGAACGTTTGATCCCGGGAGCGAATCATGACGGATTTTCGGTGTGGATCGACGCATCCGACAAGGTTTCTTTTGGTGTAGGCTCACCGGCGGCGGCCACCGGAAGGTAGAATGAAAACTGGGTTCCTTCGCCGGGTTTGCTCCAAACCCAGATCTCTCCACCCATGGCCGTCACCCCTGCATGACAAATCGCCAGCCCCAAACCGGTGCCTTTTCCCGGATCCTTGGTGGTGAAAAACGGATCGAACAACCGTGAAAGATTACCGGGCTGGATGCCTTGTCCATCGTCCGAAATGGAAAACACCACGACTTCTCGATTGGCTTTCAGGCCTCTTCCTCCGTGCGGCGGGCGAATGATGTGCAACTTCCCCTGCTGAAAAAAGTTGGGTTCGCCCTGACAACCCGGCCATATGATGTTGCGGTCTGCATCCATGGCCATCGCGGTGGCCCGCACCCAGATATGTCCTCCTTCTTGTAACGCATCCAGGGCGTTGAGCATGAGGTTGACCAACACCTGCCGAATAATTTCCGGATCGGCTCGGACTTTCGGCAAATCCAAAGAGACCATCAATTGAAAACCCACTTGCTTGTATTTCTTTTGCGGCCGAATCAACACCATGGCGTCCTCCAGCAACTCGTCCGGGGCCACGGATTTCACCAATCCTCTACCCGGCCGCGAGTAAGCCAACAAGTCTTTGATGATCTTGTCGATGCGTTCCACCTCTTTTTCGACCCGCATCAGCATGTCTCTGCGCTGTTTGGCGGGTATCTTTTCGGTGCGCATCATGCCCACATAACCCAAGATGGCGGATATGGGATTGCCCACCTCGTGAGCCAACCCGGCCGCCAACCTGCCTACCGAGGCAAGCTTTTCGGTCCGGATGAGTCCCTGTTGCGCCTGGTTGAGCTCTCGGTTCAGGCGGGTGAGCTCTTTGATCTGTTTTTTCAATTTGCTCTGATCTTCTTCGATCCTTTGCGCCATGCGGGAGAAAGACCAACCCAATCTTCCGAACTCGCTGCCTCCATCGGCGGCAGTGAGAAAATCCAGATCTCCTTCCGATATTCTGTACGCGGTTTGAAGCAGCTTCTCTACGGGTTTTGCAACCATCCTGACCAACAACAACCAGCCCAAGAGGCCTATGACTCCCATGACCAAAAACATATACAACACCAGGGATCGATTGTTGCGTTCGATCAAGCCATCAACCCTCTTCAGGGGAAACAAACCACCCATACGCCATGACGGTTCTTCCAGATCCACATGTGCGACCAACAAGCGCCGTCCGTGTCTTTCGACCACTTGCCAATCGCGTTCGCCCGAAGTAATCGGATCACCGGTTCCAAATGCATCCCATAAATCGGCTGAAATCTGTTTGGGATCCGTGCTGGCAACCAAGATGCCCCGGGCATCCAGGATCCAGATGGCTATCCATCCTTCAACTTGTCCGGGGTTTTCCTTACGCAGATCCGACAAATTCGAGCACCTGTGTCTCGACACCATCCAAGGACACACCCTGCGAAGATGTCGAGAGCTGTACTCGAGCAAGGACTTGGCCAAAACCGCCTGTTGCTCCAACAACCCATGCCGCAACAACCTGGCGGCCGCATACCCCAGCAGCACTCCGGTCATTCCGAGTAAAACTACAAGATGCAAGGCGATGAGCAACTTCAAACCGATTCCACGACCCATGTGACCTTCTTTCGCGCCTCACCACATTCAAAAACCCGGAACCGGCGGCCCAATAAGATCCAAAAACCATCCGCCCAAAAAGAGATATTCCACCGCGGACGCCGCCAAAAAAGGTCCGAAAGGAATGGCGGCCGTCATGAAAGAAGACGGCCCAGGCCGCAACGCTTCCTCGGTGGGGTCTTCCTCCGGAGGCGCTTTCAACCCTACACCCAAAAGCCAAAGCAACACCGCCGCCAACACACCTTGCACCGAAGCAAACAAAAACACAAACGGCAGGCTCTGCCACCCCAACCAAGCACCCAGCATGGCCAAGAGTTTCACATCCCCCATGCCCATGCCTTCCCGGCCTCGGATCAACATGTATGCGATAGAGACCGCCAACAAACCTCCTCCACCCAGCAACAACCCGATCAAAGAATCCACCCACATGCCCGGCCAGAGAAAAGAACAACCAAATCCGATCACGATTCCGGGCAGGCTGATTTGATTCGGGATGATGCGATGATCGATATCGATGAAGGCAATGGCGATAAGCGCCGCACTAAAGCAAAAATGCACCCCAAACTCCAAAACCAGCCCAACGCTTCCAAACCTCCACCACAACCCGGCGGCCAAACCGGCCGTCAGAAGCTCGATCAAAGGATACCGAATCGAAATCGAGCCGCCACAATGCCGGCAACGCCCCTTGAGCCACAAGAAACTCATCATCGGGATGTTGTCGAACCAAGCGATGCGTCGCTGGCAACCCGGACAGGCGGATCTCGGCCGCACGATCGATCGACCCTGGGGTAGACGGATGATGACGACATTGAGAAAACTGCCCACCACCGCGCCGGTCAGAAACCAAAATATATACAATACCATCGACATTGTATCCATATATCAACCTCGCTTGCCCCTATCATCATAACACAAACCGTCGCACTGAAAGCGTTGCATCCCCACCCCAAAAGCTCTTCATCCAATCCGGACGCACCACCGGTGGTTTGAGCCCGACCTCCGGCAATCCATAGGTCAGATCCGCAAACCAAAGAGTTACCGGGAGCATACCCTCGACAATAAGCTCCAACCGCAACCCGGCTTGAAGCCCGGCATAACACCCGATGCCGCGCCAACCTCTGAATATCTCTTCAAGCGAAAGCGATCGGTCTTCGAGCATCGCACCCGCGATCTTTTCATCTTTGGACCAAGCAACCAATCCGGCATCGGCCTGCCGGCCGGAGGTGAGCAACAACCGTAGGACCCTTTGATTTTCCTGAGGTTTCTTGATCTCCTCGATCACCTCGATCTCGGGGACCGGCAAATCGATGATCTGGGCCGAAGTCCGGTATCCGTCCAATATGGGATGAAAGGTCGGAAAGATGGGTTTTCTTTCTCGATCAAATTCCGCCCGCTCGGAAAAAACACCCGGCAATGCCTCTCCAAAAGTCTGTACCCACCATCCGGCCTCAATATTCCCGTCTTCGCCGCCCTGCTGCCGGTAGACGATATTGACGTGTTGCGGACTCTCAGGGCTATACACCGGAGTAAACCACCCCCAAACAAACGCCGCCGACCCCACGACCAACGCCGTGCCCGGGACTATCCATCTACGGAACCGAGAAGCCTCACCCAAAAACGGCAAGAATAATGTCATAAAAATGGAAGCCGACAACAACATGGGGGAAAAGATCCCCAATCCCATGGCGGTGTACAAAGTCCAAATCATGGGCACAAAGAGAGCTCCCGCCACAAGCAAGGGCAGGCATGCCAACCCCGTCCACCATCGATGCCCTCCCGTGGATACAAAACTCCGACCAAAAAGCCCCACCAGAGTAAAAACGCCCGGGACCACAAAGATATAACTCGCTTTCTCCATCACCAATGATACGACCGACCCAAATATCAACCACCAACCGAAAGTCCCGGTCCAAAATTCCCAAAAATTCGCTCTCGAGCAGTACAACCCCGCCACCAAACCGATCGCCAGCATTCCCGTAGCAAGGCCGCAGAGTATGCCTGCAACCGGTTGATCGGGAAAAGGCAGGGTCGAGGGAACCATACCGACCAGGCCCGCCGTCCACATGACCCCGATCACCAGCAATCCGGATCCCAAAAGAGCTGTGATCCAAGCCAAGCCGCCCCAAAGCAGACCCGCCCACCCGATAACCGACCGCCGGTAGAGCAACCAGACGCCCATGATCCAAAACAGGTTCACAAGTCCCGCAATCCAAGGAGTCCATCCTTCAGGCCAAACAACCACAAACAGGCTCATGACATCAAAAAACACCGCTTCTTCGGCCGGCTTCTCGAATTGGTCATCGACCAAGACACCGCGTAAGACCGCCAGGCAATTGTCGCCCTGGTGTTGTATCGAGCCCAAGCTCAAGCGGGCTCTATCATCGTTGGGCGTGTGGTAATCCATCACTCCGTCAAGAAAGGCGAAATTGACTCCGGGGATCGCTCTGCGTTTGAAAACGCTCAAATCCGTATCGTTCGGCATCAGCTCGTAAATCGCCTGGGCCACCGAGTTGGTAAACGGCCGGCCGGCATGCCTGCTGAAACCATCGATGACAGGCTTCGTAGGTCCGCTGATTTCGAACAAAAAGCTAGGTCCCCGGGTTCCGCGGGCTTCGAGGTTGATGATAAAATCCACATCCCGCATCCAGGCGTGCTCGCTTGCAAAAGCCTCGGCGCCCAACAACCCGAGCTCTTCGGCGTCACTGAAAAGCAAAATCAAATCCTTGACATAGGGTCCGGTATCCCGATACCAGCGAGTCGCTTCGAGGGCTACGGCGACATTGATCGCATCGTCCGACGCGCCGGGTCCGGCCGGGACCGAGTCATGGTGAGCCACCAACATAACAGCCCGGCGGCCTTCGGGACCGAAGCGGGCCGCGACATTGCGCAACCGGGCGCAGGTAAAATGTCGACCACATTGAAAAGCATCCTGCATTTGGGTTGTCATGCCGAGCCGTGCGAGCTCGCCCGCCAATGCGTTTCGGATAACGACGATTTTTCGGCTGGCCGCCGGATGAGGTGCATCGGGCCCGAAAACCCGGTCATACAAATCCATCGCCCGGACAGCCGAAAAACGATCCCGAGCCGACGTCGCAGGCTCGGGCGAGATCCCGGCAAACATCCAGACCGTCATGACAACCAGGAGCACGACCAAAGGCCCAGGCACAAGCCAAAGCAAGCCTTCCCGGCAGCGATTCATGGATCTATCCATACAAAGCTTATATGCCCGCACACCGACCCTAGGTCAAGTTCGTATCGCCGCCCCAAACTCAGCTCCACGTCAAACCGGCCCAGGTTGATGCAAAGCATCAAAAAGACGGGCTGATACGGATTGAAAAACGACTAAATCTTTAGTACTATCATATATAGACACGCGACTTGATGTTTCGAGGAGAAATTCATGAAATCATTCGTCCGGCTGCTTTTGTATACAGTCATGCTTGCCTGCGCAGGCTCCTGCGCAGGACCCCACACCCAAACCAAAGGCGAAGAAGTCTCTGCCGATGAGATCGTATGTTACAAAATCAAGCATACCGGCTCGCATATCCCCAAAACCGAATGCATCAAAACCAAAGACATCCCCAAGAGACATTACCTGGACGCGCAAATCCAAATGGAAAGAACCCAAAGACGGGCCGCCGGCAGGCAATGATCCCCGGGCTATCTGAACCCCCCGAGCTTCGAGCCGCGCGATTACGCTGAAGGCTTTGATTTTGAAAAAGGCGGTCAGTTGCCCGATGGTGAATCTAGAATGTGAAATCCATCAACACTTCACCTTACCCTGTATGCATTCACAACGATATGGGTTGTAACAGGTTTTCCCACCGCATAAACGGTCACCATTGCTACACACAATGCTTTTTTTAGAATTTGCGCAATAGGCATAGATGGGATTGTAGCATGCTTTTGTACCACAGGGCCGCATGTCGTTCGCACATATCAAGCAACTACTTGGATTTGCGCAATAGGCATAGATGGGATTGTACAAGGCATTTGGGCAATTGCCACATTGCCTCAACTCTCTAGCGCCGAATTCAGATGATGTTCTATGGCTCTTTGCATATGCGTTTACCAAAATGATAGTAATTGCCATTACGGATACCGACAATAAACACACTTTAACTCTCTTCAACATTGAAACCCCCTTTTATGATTTGTTATGAGACCAACGAAACCTACATTCTTTGGTTTATCCTGTCAACTGGAAAACAATCTGCGATATCTTCTTTTGACCTGTGTTGGTACTGCAGTGCGATAGTGAGAGCTTGGCAGAAAATGTGTCTTGTGTGGTTCTCTTTTTACATTAAAAAGTAAAAGCTCACCAGGATCGATTGCCGAGGATCATGAGTTTGCGGCGCAGCTATGCAGGCTATCCACTTTATGGCATGAATATTGCCTGAATCAAGCTGTTGTATGGATGTAGGTTTTATCTCGTTTGCATGAACGAATTGGAGCAACCGGCTCATTATACCGACTGGACTCCCATCAATCCTCGAGGATTATCGAGCACGTCCGACTTGGAGCCGCTCACTCCCTTCGATCAAGTTCGGGTCCTGGTGGTCATGGATCAAAACAAGGCAAAAGAAGGTTTGTGCCCCGCAAGCTTGAAGCTTTTTCGGACCGACGACAGCCAACTACTTATAAGTTGTAGAAACGATGCAAGACGGCACTGTCTCGTCATTGTGCCTCATTCCAAATCCAAATCGGATCCAGAAACGTCACGCCATGTTTCGTGGGACCCTCCATTCGACACAATATTCCGAAGATCGGTTGCTGAAAATAGGATGCGAAAAGATCGATATTCAGCCATTCCGTCGAGGCGATGGATGCGTAAACAGCGTTTTCTTTTGCAAACGTAAACACCACATCAAAAGTTATTCTTTTCCTGAAGAATATAAGATTGCATATCGATGTTTTGCACAAAACAGCTTCATCATGTCAATGGGTCGATTCTTAGCACTTGCAGTTAACCATCCACATGGCTGTGAATCGCAGATCGTATATCGGTTTTCGAGAAGTCATCACCTTTGAACAAAAGCGGCAGGCCACTCGATTTGGATAAAGCATATGCGAAACAATCTCCAAAGTTGAGACCCGCCGGGTGGTTCGCCTTTCCGAAATCCAAATATGCCTGACGAGCCAACTCAGCCTGCTCCGGCGTGACCGACTCAATACAGATTTGAGCACGGGATATAAGTGCGTCCAGTTGCCGACCGGCCGTAGGGCTGATCTGTTGGTCGATTACAATGCCTGCTTCCAAGTAATTGACCGCGGACAAAAGCCGGATCTCTGCGCCCGCAATGGCGTCTGCAAAAACCTTGGCATCGTTTTCAGAAAATAGAATGGCGAGGAGAGCAGATGTGTCGATGATCATTTCGGCAACCCGCGATCGTCGTAGAGAAAGTCACCATGGGGTGCTGGATCCTTCCTAGCAGGAGATATGGGGAAAAAGATTGTCATGCAACCAATCAATCCATATCTTTAGTCTATCAATGCGACTTTTCGGAAGACAGTGATCCCCATAGTGCTCAGGCCGGCGCTAGCTCTGAAATCCGATCCCACTCTGCAAACGATCGCTGCACGCAATCCTCGATGGCCAAGCCCGCAAAGTAATTGCCGCACAGTGCAAGTCTTTCGGACCGCAGGCCTGCGTCGATGCTTTGGATCAGCTTGTCGTGACCCAGGCGGGGCGAGGGCAGTCTTACACGGTTTTCATACAGTGTGCCCAGGTCAGTATCGGGGACCCCCAATACCTCGGCCATGCGCCTGCGCATCTCGGCTGGTTGCAGGCCGGCTTTGAAATGAAACGTAAACGCCCGGCGGGTGGGATCGGGAAAGGGATCCCGGGTGACCACCGAATAGAACAAATCGTCTTGAGCAACCACGAAAGCACACGGCGGCCAACTGCAGGATTCTTTATGCAACACAACTCCCAGGCTTTGGACCTCGACGGTCTGAATCTCGGCGACGATTGACGCCAGCTCGCCGAACGAATGTCGAAGTATTCCGGCCGCATCCAAAGAAGGCAGCGCCAGGGCTACCACCGATGCCTGCCATTGCCGCCCGTCGGTGGATTTCAGGGTGTATCCGCCGGCGGATTTTTCAAACCCATCGACACATATGTTGGTTAACACGGTGATGTTTTCCATATCCGCGATGCCGTCGCATACGGTCTGCAATCCCCCGTCGAATCCGTAACTTCTGGGGTATTGTTTGCGGCGATCGCGTTTTTTGAACAACGATCCCGGGCCGGTGACCGGGAAATCGTCGGCCGGCTGGGACGGCACGGCCGTAAAAAAAGGTTTCAACACCTGTCGATAGTTCCGCGGGCCCAACAACCGGGAGTAATACGTAGAAACGCTCAGACCCGATTTTCCTTTCAAAAATTGGACCGGAAAACGGACGGCCGCTTCGAGCCATTTGAGCCGCAACAATACTTTCGGAGGGGTAAGCCAATCCACCCGGCCGTCGAAAAGTAAACCGAAATGCGCCCGGGCAACTCCGCGCTGCACCATTTTGGCGTGCACTCCGGCCCCCTCGGCCAGATCCAAAAATCCTCCGTAGCTGTTGTAGGTCGTATGGGCTCCCATCTCGAACCAAAATCCTTCAATCCGTTTGGAGAACAAACACCCACCCACACGATCTTGTGATTCGAGCACCATAACCCGGTGCCCGGCTTGGGCGGCTTTCCAGGCAAAGGAAAGCCCGCCGATGCCGGCTCCTACGACGATAATGTTGGACTTGTTTTTCATGCACCTAGAATATCTTGGTTTTTACGCGAGTCAACCCGTAAGCACGACGATGGTAAAAATCACTCCGAAAGCCTGCGCCGAATACGGTCAATATGTTGAAACCATTTTATAATTTTGATTCTTTCAGAATTTTTATCGCAACGAAGCGTTGCGCCATACCGGCCGAGAAGGCAAACCCGGAAGCCAGGCATTGGGTTACTCCATAAAAAACATCCACCGTTCTCGGGTCAAATCCCATTGGGGTTGCCAGAGTTACGGCGAAATCAAATGCCAGCCAACAAACCGTCGAGCTGGTTACAAATATCCAAGGCCAACTGAGAATCCCTCCCCTGAGCATGACGGCCGTCAACACAAGCGGCGCCAGTAGGGCAAGACTGACGATGTCCCCGAATGATGATCCTATCCCCATCAAAGACATACCCAATTTTTCACCCATAAAGACATTTTGGATGCTGGTTACGATACCCGGTCCCACGATCATGAGTGCCAGAACGGTGGCCATTAAACACGTAAACCATCTCAGCCAATCACTGCCGGGCAGGCTCAGCTCGGCCACTTTCCACGCACTGGCAAACATATATACCCCGGCAATGGAAGAAAAATTCGCCACGATGGCAAGCACACCCTGGGAGACTTCAATCTCGAAACTCCAGGTAGACATCCACTGTCTCAGAAACTGTCCCAAATCGAAAAACAAAAATAAAAAGGGAGTTACCGCAAAAAGCAACCAGGCCCGTCTGAGATAATCTCCGGGTTCAAACTTGAGTATGGCCAAAAAGCAGCCCGTAAGCATCATGATGTTCGACAGCGGGCTTTCAACCAAACGCAAGGTTTCATTTCCACCCGGATGGCCGTACAAACCGAGGGCAACCAGCAAATACAAACCCGTCCATCCAAATGGAATGACAATGAGGGTACCCAGCTTCATGTTCCTTACTCCCCGTTATCCGACCGACACCCATACAAAAAGCATACACCCTGTCTGCACGTTGGATTCTATGATGAAACCCCGAAAAATGAAAGAATTTTCAATAAATTGTTTTAAAAATCTTACTTTACAGCCTCTTTCTGGATTTTGCTCACACCCTGATTTGCATGCACCCCAAAATCACTTTATCGCAATAAATTCTTGACGGTCCGGGTTGACAAGCCTACTGCCACACAACATAGTATCGAGGTGAAAAACTACCATTCTATTTTTTCCTGAAAGGAGCGAGCAGCGTGGATGCAGTATTGCTTTCAAGAATACAGTTTGCACTCACGGTTGGATTTCATTTCATCTTTCCGCCCATCACCATCGGATTGGCATGGCTTTTGGTGGTGATAGAAGGCTGGGGTTGGAGAACCGGTCAAGTATCCTGGCAGCGTTTGGGCGTGTTTTTCGGCCGATTGTTTGGCCTGACCTTCGCAGTCGGAGTCGCTACCGGAATCGTCATGGAATTTCAGTTCGGAACCAATTGGGCCGGATACTCGAGGTTCGTGGGTGATGTATTCGGCTCCCCACTGGCGGCGGAGGGAGTGTTTGCTTTCTTCCTCGAATCCAGCTTCATGGGGCTTTACTTGTTTGGACGAAAAAAACTATCAAAAGGCATGCATTGGTTTTCCATCCTCATGGTCGCGGTGGGCGCAACCATCTCGGCGTTTTGGATCTTGGTGGCCAATTCCTGGCAGCAAACCCCGGCAGGCTTTACCATAATCGGGGGCCGGGCAGAGCTTGCCAGCTTCACTGAAGCCGTTTTCAACCCTTCCATGTGGCCTAGATTTTTCCACACTATCGTGGCTGCATTGGTCAGTGGAGCCTTTTTTATGACCGGCATCTCAGCATATCAGATCCTCAAAAACCGCCAAAGCGAATACTTCTTAAAAACTCTCAAGCTGGGAGTGGTGGCTGCAGCGTTGTTTTCACTGCTCTCCATCTTCCCCACCGGCCACATCCATGCATCCCAAGTCGCTCACACCCAACCGGAGAAGTTCGCTGCAATCGAAGGCCTTTATACCGGCCACGAAAACGGCGCTCCGTTGGTATTGTTCGCCTATCCCACCGATCCACCTCCCAAGCTGCATGGCAAAATCGAGGTACCCAACCTGTTGAGTTGGTTGGCCTTCGGCAATCCCAACGCACCCATTTTGGGATTGTCTGATTTTCCACCCGACCGGGTGCCGCAAGGAGCCGAGCTTTGGTTGTCTTTTGTCTCGTTCCACAACATGGTACTTTTGGGAATGTGGTTTTTGGCTCTGAGCGCCGGTACCGCTTTACTCATGGGGTTCGGAAAGATCCCCCGCATGCGTTGGGTTTTATGGTTGTGGGTTTTGTCGATACCCTTGCCGGTGGCCGCCTGCCAACTCGGTTGGATCGCCGCTGAAGTCGGCCGCCAACCCTGGGTGGTATACGGTGTATTGAAAACCGAGCAGGCTGTCTCGGTATCCGTATCAGCCGGCGAAGTGTTGTTTTCCATCATCTTATTCGGTCTGATCTATCTGCTCTTGGGATCCTTATGGATCTATTTGTTGATCAGAAAAACCAAGCAGGGCATCGTCGAGACGAATCCCGTGGTTGAAGGAGCCAAATGATGGAAGCTACATTTCTTCAGGTCAGCTGGTTTGTGCTTTTCGGCGTGTTGTTGATCGGCTACACCATCCTGGACGGGTTCGATCTGGGAGCCGGCGTGCTTTCGTTGTTTGAAAAATCTCCCGAATCAAAGCGTAAGATAGCCCTGGCCATCGGACCGGTTTGGGACGGCAACGAGGTATGGTTGCTCACGGCGGGCGGGGCCTTATTCGCAGCATTTCCGGCCGTCTATGCGAGTGTTTTCAGCGGCTTCTATCTGGCGTTCATGCTGCTTTTAGTATTTTTAATCTTGCGGGCGGTAGCGTTGGAATTCGCCGCTTCGATCGAGAAGCCCGCATGGCGGCGTTTCTGGGATGTTGGGTTCGGGTTGGGGAGCCTCGGCCCCTCACTCTTGTTCGGGGTTGCATTGGCGAATATCATCCGCGGCTTACCCTTGGATGCCCAGGGCAATTATCTAGGATCTTTTTTCGACCTCCTCAACCCATACGCCCTTTTGGCCGGTCTGCAATCCCTGGCCATGTTCATCTGTCACGCAGCGATTTACCTGATGATAAAAACCGAAGGAGATCTTGAAAATCGCATGCACAAAACAGCTTCCAAAGCTTGGATCTTCTGGCTGGTTCTGTTTTTGGCCTGCACGGGAGCGAGTATCTTTATTGCCGACGAAAGAATGCATGCCGCATTCGAGCATGCATTGATCTGGCCGGTTCTGGCCATGCTGGCCGTATCGCTGGCGATGATCCCCTTGTCTCTGCGTCGAGGCAAGGCCAAATCAGCGTTCTTTTGGTCCTCGGCAGCCATGACCTCCCAGATCGCCGTGATCGGATTGAGCCTGTATCCCGTTCTGGTGCCCGCCAGCAATGATCCGAACTTGAGCTTGACCATCGTCAACGCGTCTTCTTCGCAAAACACTCTATCTGTGATGCTGATTATCGCCGCCATCGGAATGCCCCTGGTCATCGGCTACACCATATACATGTATCGAACCTTCAAGGGGAAAATACACCCGGAATCCCTCCATCATCCCTAAGGCTGAGCTGCGGGTAAATTTCATTATCTCAGAACCTACAAACCCGTTTTCCAACCAAGATCGTTCGAACCGGATGTAACCTTTTGTTTTTCGATTAAATGTTGAAACGGCCTCACCTCTTTTCGAGGTTTCGAGGCCGTTTCAATAGAGCGAGAAAAAAAGGAGGGTCACATATATATAAGCAGAGACAAACGCCTCTGGAAGCATCTTAACCAGATCATTTCGGATGAACAGCCCTCCCACTGTGGGCTCACAGCAGCCTCGTCCCAACGATCGGTCTCAGCTCGATTTTGCTACAACGCGTCTATATCTTGTCGGCTCGCTTTGGTTTACCACCCAAAGATGGCGTTGCGATAACACCCCTAATATATGCTGTCAAGAAAAAAACTTCAAAAATTAAAAAAAAAGCTCAACGATTCAAAAATACTGTAACCACCCAATCTAAATACAAAACCTCAAGAAGCGGCCTTCTATTATATGGTGACTCCACTCGCCGAAACGTTTCATTTTTTTGTCGAGAACGCTTCGAAAAAACTGACCCGGCAACCGAGTATTTTATGATAAGGCATGCGCAATCGAGTCCAGCTCTCATGGCGGCAAATCGGCAAGCGGCAGGTTGACCATAAAAGTGGTTCCTCCGGCCAGTTGGGAGGTAACCTCCACGGATCCGTTGTGGGCCTCAATGACCTTTTTAACCAAAGAAAGCCCCAGGCCCGAGCCGGTGATACCCCGAGTTTGTTTTCCTTTGACCCTAAAGAATCGATCGAAAATATGCGGGAGATCCTCGGGACTGATACCGATACCGGTATCTTCGACTTTGATTCTGGCCAATGATTGAGCGACCGAGGCAGAAAGCCTGACCGTACCGCCGGGTTGGGTATATTTTATGGCATTGTCCAAAATATTGGTCAAGACTACCCGGAGCTGATCGATATCCACCGCGATCCACCAAGCCTGGCTATGGGGATCGTACTGAAGATCGATGTTTTTGCCTTCCGCCTTGGGTCGCACCAGATCGACTACCTGCCCGAGCAACCCATCACCCGATACCGGTTCCAGGTTGAGTACGATTGCCCCGGTATCCAGGCGGGACAGGCTGAGCAGATTTTCTATCATTTGCAGCTGATCATGCAGTCGTTCACTGATGCGTTCGAGCAAATGGCGTCTGCGGTCCAGATCCTGCTCCCCGCACTTTTGAATTGTGTAGACCATCTGAATGATCGACGCCAACGGCGCGCGTAAATCATGAGCCACCATCGCGACAAACTCGTTTTTATGCTGGTCGATTTGTTTGTGCGGGGTCAAATCCTCAAACACGGTCACCGATCCAAGAGCTTGACCATCGCCGACCCGCACCGGAGCGCAATGCGCCCTGAGATAATAACGGGATATGCTACCGGGCGGAAAGTCTCGCGTCACTTTTCTACCGGCCTGCATCACTTCCCGAACCATGTCCGAAGCGTTATGATCCAAGATAGAATCGGAAAGCGGTTTCCCGATGACCGGATCGGTCTGCAGATCCAACATGCGGATGGCGGCCGGGTTATGCAGGACCACAATACCCTGTTTGTTGGTCACCAACACAGCCCCTTCCATGCACCCGAAGATGGTTCGAAGACGACTTTGCTCTTTGGCGATGGTTTCCAAGTTGAGATTTTTCTCTTCCCGCAGCTTGGCGGCTTCAGAGTGCAGCACGCGGGTTTTCACCGCCCGATCGACCACCAAGCGGATATAATCGGGGGTAAACGGCTTGCCGACAAAGTCGAATGCCCCTTGTTTCATGGCTTCCACGGCCTTGGCGACCGTGGCAAATCCGGTCACCACGATCACGGTCACCGTGGGTCGGTTCTCCTTGATCCAGCTTAATACGGAAAAGCCGTCCATACCGGGCATCATCAAATCCAACAGAACAATATCAACCGGGATCTCCTGCATTCGGCCGATCCCGACCTTCCCGTTCTCCGCCTGGTGAATCTCATATTGTTCACCGCCCAGCGCCCGTTTGCATCCCTCCCGAATGACTTTTTCGTCATCGATCAACAAAATCCGGATCGGTTCATTGGAAACCATGGCTCTTGTCCTCTTCGCGTGAGATCCCCGCCGCTCATCCGGCGGTATCCAGACATGCGCGACCTAGATCCAGTCCTGAATGCGTTCGAGCAACACATCCGGCTGAACCGGTTTGGCGATATAGTCTTCAGCCTCGCTTTCCAGCATGTCACGATGGGTGTAGGTGCTCGAGGTAACCCTGGAAGCCACTGCGGTCAGAAGAATGATGGGAATGGCGGCGGTTTGGGGGTTTTCCTTCAAAGCTTTACAGGCTTCGTGGCCGTTGATCTCCGGCATCATGACATCCAAAATAATCAGATCCGGTTTAATCTCCCCGACCCTCTCGAGGCATTCCTTTCCGTCGTACGCCACCTCCACCTGGTAACCCGCTCCCTCGACCACGGTTTTGACAGAATCAACGAAATCCGGATCGTCATCCACCAAAAAGACTTTCTTTTTGCTCATGCCTGGTCCTCCTTATGGGGTTGCTTAAGTCGTTATACACCACAATTTGCTTGGGCACATGCGCTTTTATAGCTCCGGCCGGGGCACCAATCCGGCGCTCTTGACAATCTCGGGCACTTTTTGCTCCCATTCGATGGCCATCAGATGCACTCCGCGAACTCCCTCGATCCCGCGCAGGCGCTCGATCGTCTCGATGCACATTTGGATGCCCACTTGAGGTTGATCCTTTTTGTCCGCGGCGGAAATTCGTTTGATCACCTCGTCGGGAATGTCCATACCGGCTACGTTTTTTTTCATGAATTTGGCCATGCCGGCTGATTTGAGCGGCGTCACACCCGCAAGCACTGCAACCTTTTCGTGCAAACCCCGATTGCGCACATCCTGCATGTATTGCTCAAATTTCTTCAGATTGAATATACACTGGGTCTGTACGAAATCCGCTCCGGCCTGGACCTTGAGCGCCAATCTGGGCACCCGGATCTCGTAGGGATCTGCAAACGGGTTTACCGCACATCCGATCAACACCGCAGGCTTGCCGGCCAGCTCCTTTCCGGAAGGAAACCTGCCCTCGTCACGCATCCTGCGAACCAAATCGACGAGTTGAATCGAATCGATATCGTACACGTTCTTGGCTTCGGGATCGTCGCCGAAAATCTGGTGATCACCACTTAGACACAATAGATTTCGAATTCCCAGAGCGCTGGCCCCCAGCAAGTCGGACTGCAACGCAATCCGGTTTCGATCCCGCACCACCATCTGCATCAGAGGTTCTACTCCGGCTTGCTTGAGCAACAAGCAACCTGCCAGCGAGCTCATGCGCACCACCGACGTCTGGTTGTCGGTTACATTGCAGGCATCCACGTTGCCCTTGACATGCACCACCTTCTTTTGAAACTCCTCCGGATCGGCCCCGCGAGGAGGACCGCATTCGGCCGTGACCGCAAAATGACCCGCCGTTAAAATCTTTTCCAAGTTGCTGCCGGCTTTCATTGGGTAAGATCCTCCCTTACGATGCGCCGCGGTCCGCCGTCACGACTTTGACGCCAGCGTTTCATCGGCCTGAGCTTTTCGTACATATCCAATCGATCGAGCGCATTGAGCCGATCGATAATGAGCTGCCAACCGCACGGCACGGATCGGTCGATCTCGCAATGGCCGCTGACCGAACCTCCGCAAGGTCCATGAAAGATGCTTTTCGAGCAACGGGTGACGGGGCAGATGCCGCCGGTCAAATGCAGTACACACTCTCCGCAAGCTTGACAACGCTCACTCCACTCGCCCTGTCGTTCGGTGACTCCGATGAAATTGGTGTTGATACCGGGCAACATGGGTGTTTTCTTGAAAGTCTCGGCCAAAAACTGCACCCCGGCTCCACAGGCGATGGACAATACCGCCTGGTAGCCGTCGATATAGGGTCGCATCTGCTCCAGATACTCGGGATCGCATTGACGCTCCAAGGTTTCCGGTCGTATCTCGATGGGTTTCGACGCGGCTTCGCGGGCCAGTTTGAGCGTGGAGGCCAGGATTTCCACCTCTTTTTGACCTCCGGCCCGGCAAACAGTGACACACCCGTTGCATCCGGCCAAAATGATCCGATCAAACGGATCCAACATCTCGATGATCTGCTCCAAGGGTTTTGCATTTCCGATGATCATGCTTGTTCTCCCACTCTTTGCTCCGGATCGATCCGATCGATTTTTTCTTCCCAACCCTGCCGTACCTGATTGATGGGACTTGGTCCCATCTTCTCGATGTGCTCGACCATCTGGGTGGCATGAACGACAAACTTGGCTCCCTCACCCGCGCTGAGATTGACCATCCGCACCCTTCCGATCCCGATCCCGGCCGCACCCAGCAGCTTGTCGACCCGTTCGACCCGTTTGCGGGCTCTTAGATTTCCTACCTGAAAATGACAATCTCCCTCCAAACATCCCACCACCATCACTCCGTCCGCTCCGTTCTCGAACGCCCGCAGCACCATGATTTCTTCTACCCGGCCGGTGCAAGGCACCAGCACGATGCTGACACAATCGGGATACGAACGTCTTTCCGAACCTGCCAGGTCCGCGGCCGTATACGCTCAGTAACGACAGCAAAACAAGACCACATTTGGTTGCCATCCGCCCATGTTTCCTCCTGATTAACCACTACGGCAGCCAGGTTGCTCACCCAAAGCATCCACTTTGGCCAACAACTGCCTATCATTGTAATTGCCCAGGCTGATGGCCTTGCCGGGGCATTCCGCGGCGCAAATCCCACAACCCTGGCACATAGCGGGATTGATCTCGGCGATATGATCCGGGTTGACAACCGGAACATGAAAGGGACACGCCCGCACACAAGTCAAGCATACCGCGCAGCGTTCCGGATGGGACACGACCGATACAACCCCAGACATCTTGAGCTTCTGCTTGGATAAAACCACACTCGCACGCGCAACCGCGGCCGAGGCTTGCGAGATGGTCTCCGATAGATTCTTGGGTCCATGCGCCAAACCCGCCACAAACACTCCTTCGGACGCAAAATCAACCGGCCGGAGCTTGGCATGCGCCTCGATGAAAAAACCACTTTCTGCCCGCGGCACCCGAAACATCGCGCCGAGCTCTGCGTTATCCGTAGCCGTAATGCCCACCGACAACACCAGCAAGTCCGGTTCCATCACGACCCGCCTGCCGATGGACGGATCGGCCAGCGCGATCCGGGGGCGGGCACCCTGGGTGTCGACCTCGATGGGATTGTTTTCGGGATCATAGCGGATAAAATTGATCCCCAAACGCCTGGCTTGGAGATATTCGAGCTCGCTCAAACCATACGATCTGACGTCCCGATAGACGACATCCACCCGGGTATCCGGATAACGAAGCTTGAATGCCAGCGCGTTTTTGATCGCCTGGTTGCAACATACCCGGGAACAATACGGCCTTTCCGGGTTACGCGATCCCACACACTGAATCATGACCACATGGGAATGCATAAATCCCAATCCGGTTTGATCATACAACATACGCTCGAACTCGGTCTGGGTACAGACCTTTTCATGCACACCAAGTCCATACAGGTCGGGTCGGTTTTCCAGTCCGCCGGTGGCAAGCAAGGTAGCGCCGTGCCGAATTTTCCGAGTAGCACCGGTCGGGGTGACGATTTCGGACTCGAAGTTACCTACAAAACCGGAGTGGGAGACAACCTCCGAGCCTAAAAACATCCTTACCGAGGATTGGGCTCGAAGCTCGGCCTCGAGTTTGTTGAGATGATCGACCACCGACAATCCGTCGATGGTCCTGCGCAGCAGCCGCGCCCGGCCACCCAATGTATTTTCACGTTCTACCAGATAGACCCGGAAACCTTGCTCGGCCGCCAGACGCGCCGCGCTCATACCCGCCAGACCTCCTCCAATAATGAGCAAGCTGCTATCGACCTCGAACTCACGTTCTTCCAGCGGTTCGGCCGAGCTCACATTGGCCACCGCCATACGCAACAAGCGTTTGGCTTTATCGGTAGCCCGCCGGTTGTCCGACCTGTGCACCCATGAGCATTGATCGCGTATATTGGCCATATCGAACAAATATTTATTCAACCCGGCCTGTGCCAAGGTTTGTTGAAACAAGGGTTCATGGGTTCTCGGAGAGCAAGAAGCCACTACGATACGATTGAGCTTGTGCTCCTCGATAATCCCCCGCATACTCTCCTGAGTGTCCTGGGAACAGGTGTAGAGCAAATGGTTTGCATAGACCACCCCGGGTAAAGACCGGGCGTATTCGGCCACTTCGGCCACATCCACGATGGCCGAAATATTGATGCCGCAATGGCATACAAACACCCCGACCCGCAACTCCTCGTCCTGCAAACCGGCCCGCACGGGTGGATAGGATTCTTCGGTCACCAGACTGTGGCGGGAGGCCGACAATACACCGGCGGCCGCGCCCGCAGCCCCGCTGGCTTCGGACACCGTCTCCGGAATGTCTTTGGGAGCGTTGAACACACCGCAGACAAAAACTCCCGGCCGATTCGTGGCCAGCGGGGAAAACGACCGGGTCCGGGCAAAGCCGAATCGATCCAACTCAATCCCTAATTTTTCTGCGGTATCCCGGGTCGTCGGACTGCACTGCAGTCCCACCGACAAAACCACCATCTCAAACTCTTCCTCTCTCCTTTGACCGGATTCATCCACGTAACGCAGCAACAGGTTGTCGGTGACCGGATCCTCCATGATGCGGCTCACCATGGCGCGCAAGTAGCGCACCTTATGAACCGTCTTGGCTCGTTCGACGTAATCATCAAACCCCTTTCCAAACGCCCGAATATCGATATAGAAGATGGTGGGCTCGATCCGGCCGTCATGTTCTTTTGCAATGACGGCCTCCTTGGTGGCGTACATGCAACACACCGAAGAGCAATACTCGCGCCCCAAGGACGCATCTCTCGAACCAACGCACTGTATGAACGCAACTTTCCGCGGCGCCCGTTTATCGCTGGGACGCACCACATGTCCGTCGGTCGGACCCGAGGCAGAAAGCAATCGCTCGAACTCCAGACTGGACAGCACATTTTTATGCTGCCCGTAGCCCAATTCGGGCCTTTTTTCTGCTGGAAACACTTCGAATCCAGGCGCCAAGATCACCGATCCAACCTCCACCTCCAAAACCTGTTCAGTCTGAAGATGATCGATGGCATCGGCCTTACAAGCGGGCACACACCGGTAACATTCGCTACATACTCCGCAGGCTAGACATCTGGCGGCCTCCTCCATCGCTTGATCCCGGGTAAAAACCGCTTCGACCTCCTCGAAGTTGGTTGTGCGGGTCATCGGATCCAACATGGCGGCCCGTTGCCTTGGCTTGGGCTCGGGGTGGTCGATTTTTACATCAGCCTGCTTGGGTTGCTGCGATCTTTCGCTGTGTAAATCCCGCCCATGCAAATAACGCTCGATGGAGATCGCCGCTTCTTTTCCGGCCGCGATGGCTTCGATGGCGGTGGCCGGCCCGCTGGCCACATCTCCGCCCGCAAACACGCCGGGCAACAAGGTTGCAAAGGTGACAGGATCCGATACCCGACCCGAGTCTGCGTTCGGGAGCCAATCCAAATCGGCCCATTGGCCCACGGCGGCTATCAGGGTATCCACTTCGATAACCTCTTCCAAACCCTCGACCGGCACCGGTCTTCGGCGGCCGGACTCGTCCGGCTCCCCGAGCTGCATCGTCATGATCTCCAATTTGCGGATTTTTCCATTTTCGCCGATACACCGAAGCGGCGCCCGCAGCAAGCTTAACTGTACGCCTTCTTCTTCGGCGGCTTCGATCTCGTGTCGGTCTGCGGGCATTTCCTCCCGCGAGCGCCGGTATAGAAGCATAACCCGGCTTGCTCCCAAGCGAAGCGCTGTGCGGGCCGCATCAATCGCAGTGTTGCCTCCGCCTACCACGACGACTTTGTCACCCACCTCCACGTTTTCGCCCCGAGCGACTGCCGAGAGAAAATCGATCCCCTGGACAACCCCGTCACTGTCCTCGCCATCGATACGCATACGAGAAGCCCGCCAGGCCCCGCTGGCCATATAGATGGCCGAAAAACCCTCTTTTTTCAGCGAATCAATCGTAAAATCAACCCCCAACCTCTTGCCCATCTCGACCCTGACCCCGAGATCCAAAATCGCTTTGACTTCGATATCCAATATATTTTTTGGCAGCCGGTAAGCGGGTATCCCATAGCGCAACATACCCCCAAGCTCGGGAAGAGCTTCGAACACGGTAACCCCGAAACCCTTTCGGCGAAGATAATAGGCCGCCGTCAAGCCACTCGGACCCGCGCCCACTACGGCCACCTGCTCGGATCGATCGACCGGCGGTCCGGGCAGATGGGGCAATCCATGTTGCAGCTCGTAATCAGTCACATATCGTTTGAGCTGGCGTATGGCTAAGGGCTCGTCGACTTGAGATCGCGAGCAGGCTGTCTCGCAAGGAGCCGGACAGACCCGTCCGCAAACCGACGGGAACGGATTCTCCTCCCGGATGAGGGCCAAGGCTTCTTCAAAACGACCCTCGGCAATGAGAGCCACGTAGCCCTGCACACTGATATGACTCGGGCAAGCCTGCTTGCAAGGAGCGCGCCCGGATTTATCGATGGCGAATCCACCCGGAATGGCTTGGGGATAGCGGCGATAAATCGCTTTCCGCATCCCCATACCCAGGTTGTGCTCCGACGGCACCTCGATGGGACAAGCATTCACGCATTCACCGCATCCGGTGCAACGATCCAATCTGATATAACGCGGGCTTTGGATCAAACGGGCCCTGAAGCTTCCCAGAGTACCTCCGAGATCTTCCAAGCGGGTATCGGTCAAAATCTGGATGTTTTTGTGCCGGCCCACTTCCACCAGCTTCGGCGATACGATACACATGGAGCAATCGTTGGTGGGAAAAGTTTTATCCAACTGAGCCATTTTTCCACCGATGGCGGACAAGGTTTCGACCAAGTAAACTTTGAAACCTGAATTGGCCAGATCCAGAGCCGCCTGCATTCCGGCGATCCCGCCGCCTGCCACCAATACAGCTCCGGTGGGAGCTTTTGCGCATTCAGCGTTTTCCATGCTCTTTTATCCTTCAGGGCGGGATTGTATCCCGCCAAGCAACGGTTTTGGGTCAATGAGGTGTTGCCGCCAGCGGCCCGGCTCGTGATCCTCGCTCATCGCATACGCCACAAGCTCGGTGATGAAAAACACCGGCAGCCCGTCTGATCGATCGGACTGGCGCGCCTCCAGGTTGGCTTGACACATGGGACAATCCGTCACCAACGCCCGAGCGCCCGCCCTGCGGGCCGCCCCGACAATGTCTCCAACCAGCCTTGCGGCGATATCCGGGCGTGACATGCTCAGGCTGGACGAGCAACACTCGGTTTTATGGCTCCAGCGAACCGCTCGAGCACCCAAAGCCGTCACAATCCTATCCAGACCATCTGGATTTTCACAATCCGGCGCACCGGTCACCGCCGGGGGCCTGAGGGAAAGACATCCGTAATAACAAGCCAGATCGAGTGCATGGAGAGGTCTTCGCACCAAGGCCTTCACCCGGGCCAACATATCCGGGCGAGCCACAAATCGCGTCAGATGAATGATGGCGAAATCACCTGCTTCAGCCTCTTCTGCTCGTATGTCGCTCGTATCCTTAGATTGCAGCTTGTCAGCAACCCGCAATCTTTGAAAACACGCCGAGCAGGGCACCAACAAATCCAACCCCAATTTCACGGCTTTGGAAAGATTTCTCGAAGACAATGCAATCGAAAGTCGGTGATCGGTCATATGGCCCGAGGAAGCGCCGCAACAGTTCCAATCCGTAAGCTCCACCAGCTCAAAACCCAACAAGCCGGCGACTTCCCGTATGGATCGATCATATTCGGCCGATGTACCGGCAAGCGAGCATCCGGGATAATATGACATTTTCATGTCGAAGGTCCTTTTTCGTTTTGATCGAAGATGCGCCGAAAGCGTCTCAGGCCTTTCATCCGGCGGGGCAACAAGTGCAGTTTACCTCGCTTGAACATCCGCCAACCCAAACGCAAATCAGAGAAAAAATCCCGGGTTCGGGCTTTGTAGGCCGCCAACATGCCGACCTCGTACGTCCGACCCCATCGGCGAACCGAACGCAAAAAAGAACGATGAAAAGCAACCACGCGTTTTTCGGCCGGTTGGACGCCGCCCTCCAAAGCCATCTGCCGCAACACGTCCATCAAGCCGGCAATGTCGATTCCGTTTGGGCAACGGGTCGTACAAGTCTCACAGGACGCGCACAACCATATGGTGCGGCAGGCCAACAAATCCTTTTCGACTCCGTACGCGCTCAGGCGCACCACCTGCATCGGCAGAAGATCGAAAAAATCCCCTACCGGACAACCGGCCGAGCAACGCCCACACTGGTAACAGGCCGTCGGCTCGATGTGCATCTCTTTCAGCCGGTGCTGCAAGAAAGTCTCGCCCGATCGGGCCTGCAGACTGATCGAATTCATGTCTCAGACTCCGGCATTTCCCGGCTTAGCACCGGAAAGCGCAAGGTAAAAGTCGTACCCTGACCCGGCTCGGATTTGACCCTGACCGAGCCTCGGTGCTCGCGAACAATTGCGTAGGATACCGACAAGCCCAGTCCGGTTCCGCCCTGGTCGGTTTTGGTGGTAAAAAAAGGATCGAATATCTGTCCTTGGATCTCTTTGGGTATACCCGGTCCTGTATCTTCAAAAGAGATTTCGACAATCCCTCCGCTGGAACGATGCCGGGCCCGAATGGTCAAACCGCCTCGACCTTCCATGGCCTGGGCGGCATTGACGATGAGGTTCATGAAAACCTGGTTCAACCGGATGGGGTTGCCTCGGATTCTCGAGAGGTGTTTGTCGATCTCGAGATCGAATTGAATGTTTTGAAACGAAGGTTGTTTTTCCAACAAGCTCAACGTTTTTCGAATTTGATCCCCCACATCCACACCGGTTTGTTCGTAACTGGTCTGATGGGAAAACTCGAGCAAATCGGTAACAATCTGCTTGCAACGCTCGGCCTCCTGCACGATGACGTTGAGATCCCCCGCCACGGGATGTTCGGAGTCCAATTGCTCCAGGGCAAGATTGGCATACAACATGATCCCCGACATGGGGTTGTTGATTTCATGGGCCACGCCCGCGGCCAATCTACCCAAACCGGCCATTTTTTCGGATTGCAACAACATCTGGTGTATCTGCTGCAGGTCTTCTTCGGCTTTACGGATGGCCCTAAGATCGGTAAAAATACCGTAAGATGCGATCTCTTTTTGACCATCGTATATGATTCCGCCCGAAAGGCTCATGGGAATTTGCTTACCGTCTTTGGTAATGGCGATGAGCTCGTGACGCAGCAGCTTTCCCTGGCCTCCGTAGTTTTTGCTTCGCATCCGCTTGATGATCTTGAAGGCCTCGCCCTCCGGATACAATTTGGTCACATGCAAGGATCGAAACGCCTCTTCACGCGTATATCCTAAAATGTTTTGGGCGCCGGTGTTGAACAAAATGATGTTGCCCTTCATATCGGAAGCGATGATGCCGTCGACCGAAGAATCGATGAGATTGTGAAAAAAAGTATCCCGGTATTTGAGCTCGATCTCGAGTTGGCGCCGGGCGGTGATATCCCGCATGAACCACACGGAGTAACCACCCACCTCCCCGCCGCTGGTCATTTCCAATATCCGTGCCATGCCGGTAATCGACTTCACCTCGAGCTCGTGGGCAGTGGGCTGAAACAAATCGGCGATCCGATCCAACACCCGGTGTCCGTACAGCTGCTCGCCGGCGTCTTTTCTTTCGGCCGGCATGGTGATACAACGATGCAATTGGGTACAATCACCGGCCGGAGACAGAGTTTCGCCAAACAACCCGACCAGGGTTTTGCCCAAAAGTCCCGGGGACTCGGTTTCCAAAATCTTGCACGCGCAAAGGTTGGCATATTCGATGACCTGATCGGAGTTGACCAACAACACCCCGAGTGGAGATTGCTCCATGATGCGAAGCACCAACTCGGCATTGCCGCAATCTATCCCGGGGGATCCCCCGGCATCCGGCGGAAAGCTCATGTCAGACATCGCTTTGACCACCTCGTATCACCTCAATCCTACAACCACGGCAGTGTGCGCCGGCCCATCCTAGACCAACGACCCAAACCGGCGACTAACGTCCCAACTTGGACAAAAACGCCGTCAGGTTGTCGCCCCAACCCAGGGCAACCAAACTGGCTCCTTTGCATCGATCCTCGAGATCGCGGACGAACTCGGCGGCTATCTCCAAGCCGGCCTGTTTTTTTAAAGGTGACTGCACCATTTTTTTTAAAAACTCGTTCGGGATGCTGGGTAGACCGGGTAGATCATTGAAATATCGAATCATAGCCACCGATTTAAGCAAGATGACCGAGGCAAACAGATGGATGCCGGCATCCAAGGCCTGTTTGGCGAACAAATCCACAATGTTGACATCATAGGTTGGGCCAAGGACCAGAAAATGCACCAGATCCCGAGGATATCTTTTGATTTCCTCGGCGATTCGGCGATTTTTGTTCACGTCGTCCGATACTCCCAAGCTGACACCCACCGTATACGCGGTCTTTCCCGCCAGTGCCTCCCCAGCCAAATCACGACCATCGTTGAGAGCCTGGACACACTGGAGCATGATATCCATGCTCAAATCCCTGCCGCTTTGTGCCATGGGTTGATCGCCCGAGGCAGCGTCCTCGCCCATCTCAAAAAGCACAGTTTTCACCCCAAGTTGCCATCCGGCCAGCAAATCGCCCTGAAAAGATATGCGGTTGCGATCGCGCCCGTTGAGAACCATGATGGGCTCGATGTTGCGCTCGACCAAGGCCCGGCAGGGAGCAAGCGGGGTCATTCGCATGATCGCGCTACTGGAGTCGGTGACTGCGACCGCTTCCACCCTGCCCCGCACCCGATCGGCCGTATCGAAAAAATCATTCAAGTCAACCCCCTTGGGGGGATCAATCTCGGCGATTAGGGTAAACTCGTCCTTCTGCAAAAAAGAAGACACGCCCATGGTCTAACCCACCTTCCTGGCTTAGAGAATCCCCTCTGGTGTCGGGGAAACCGGAGACGGTTTTCTTGAGACTTCCTCGCTCCATGAACACGCTGACATTTGAAGTATATACAGTGCCGTAGTGGCATCATAGCAACCCGTATAGGGATCGTCAAGAGTTACATAAGGTTACTGTTGCTCCTCACTAGGTCGGGCTCAACTACCCACCGGATACATAAAGGCTTTGCGACATTTTCGGGTTTGCGGATGCAGGGACTTTTTCATTTGGCAAAATGAAAAAGTTAAGCTTATATGTATTTCCGGGGATGGACTATGCAGTCAAATATAGATAGAATGACTCCCTGCGCCGTACGATCGGCGGAATTTTGAATGCCTTTTTAGGAGAGTGAGGGAAAGTACAATGATGAAAAAGATTGCTATTCATGTAGTTACAACCGGATGGATCATGTGGTTTATTATGCTGGGTTGGGCCTGCTCGCAGGACGGCGTATCGAAGATATGCTTGGGTGACAATGACTGTGAAGCAAATGAAAAATGTATCGACAGCAAATGTGTACCCGAAACCGAAGCCTGCGTCGATCAGGATAAAGATGGTTACGGAGAGCACTGCGATAAAGGCTCCGACTGTAACGACAACGACGCGACCATCTTTTTCGGGGCTCCCGAGCTGTGCGATGGAAAAGACAATGACTGTAACGGCATCCAAGACAGCGGGGTAATGTGTGAATCCGTCTGCTGCGGTTTCTCGGAAATATGTTTTTTGCAGGAATGCATGGTGGACTTGGGAGGGTGTGAAAAGGACGAAGATTGTCAAGAGGACAGCTATTGTCATGAAGGACAATGTATACCCTACGGCAAGGGACCCAGGGATGATACCAATCCGGATTGCACCCGTCTTTCGATCGCCGGCTTGTTTCAGCCGGCCCTCCAATGCGAGTGGACCTTTCCACCCAGCGGAGACTCTTATCCGGCTCACATCCAGGTGCTGGGCACTCCCATGGTGGCGGATTTCGACTTTGACGACGATTCCCAGTCCAACCAACCCTCCATTGTGTTTCTCACCTATGATTCGATTGAAGGGGACTTGGGAGTGGGTACCGCTCTGGATGGGGTGATCCGCATCATCGACGGGAAAACTTGTCAAACTCAGTTTTCGCTTGGTCCTTACCTCAATGCATCCAATCCGGTGGCCATCGGCGACCTGGACCAGGACGGCCGTCCCGAGATCGTGGCCCATCGAAACACCGCCGGGGCGATCGCTTATCGCTACAACCCCGAAAAAATTGCGTGGGAAGTCCTCTGGGAGGGCCACCGGGCCACGGGCGAACCGGTGGTGTTTGAAGAAGGCGCAACGTCCTGGGGTGGACCGTCGCTCATCGATCTCAACGATGACGGGCGGCCCGAAGTACTGTCCGGCGGACTGGTGTATGACGCTGCCGGTTTGCTGCTCGACGAGCATCTGGGTTTGGACGCGTTGTTCAACGTAGGTTTTCCAGTCGCCGCCGACCTTGACGGCGACGGCAAGATAGAGCTCGCTGGCGGTCTTTACACCTGGGAGTTCGACCCAGAAACGTTGCGGTGGGAAGTACAAACCGCCTACAGCGGCTATTCGGGCTACACCGCGGCGGCGGACTTCGGAACATACCTTCCCGATCCCACGCTGGACAACCGGGCAATCACCGACGGCACCGCCGAGATCGCCGTGGTAAGCTATGGACAAATCAGGATCGATGAGCTGTCCGGCCGCACCATCTTCGGACCCATCGATCTTCCCAGCAGTGAAGGAGGCGGACCGCCGACCATCGGGGATTTCGACGGGGACGGACGAGCCGAAGTCGCGGCCTCCGGCTCGGACTCTATGACCATCTTCGATCCGGATTGCATCCCCGGAGCCGACCCATCGGTATGTCCAACCGCTAGAGTCGATGGAATTTTATGGACCCAGCCTTCCCAGGATCACTCGTCCAACATCACCGGCTCGTCATTGTTCGACTTCGAGGGCGACAAAGTGGTCGAAGCCATCTATGCCGATGAGTGCTTCGTGCGGGTCTACCGGGGCACGGACGGCAAGGTCTTGTACTCGCAATGGAGAAGCTCGTGTACCTGGATCGAAAACCCGATCGTTGCGGACGTGGATGGGGATTTCAGCTCGGAGCTGGTAGTGCCCTCCAACCAAAGCTGCGCCATCAAACCGGAAAACATGGGATCGCTCGCCTACGAAACCAGCCCGAACGGCAAACCCATGGACCCCTTGTTTGTGGGACTGCCTTGCAAAGAAAACTCCGACTGCGTAAGTCTTACTTGTGTCGAAGACCTATGCCGGTGCGAAACCCATGCCCAGTGCGGTGGCGGAGGTTTTGTATGCGCCGAGCCCCCCGCGGGCACTGCGGGCAGCGGAAAGACCTGCCGAGCCGAATGGCAGGGACGTATCAACGGTGTTCGGGTCTACCGCGATACGTTGGATCGCTGGGTGGGATCCCGCTCCATCTGGAACCAACACGCGTATTCCATCACCAATGTCACCGAAGCCGGGATTGTACCCAAGACCAGCGAAGCGGATCAAAACTGGCTGGTAGCCGGATTGAACAATTTCAGGCAAAACATACAAGGGGATCTAAGCCCTCACCACTCGCCCGACATGACCGCGGGTGGCGGCTCGTTCAACGGAGCAAGCTGTGACGAAAACGGCACTCTGACACTACAGGTTAGGGCCTGCAACCGGGGCACCAACCCGGTGGCCGCCGGCATCCAGTTGGGATTTTATGCCGGCGATCCGGATCTCGCAGAGACAAAAAAAATCTGCCAAGCCGAAACCACCCAAACGCTGGCTGCAGGAGCCTGTGAAATCATCGAGTGCACCTGGCCGGATGCTCCCGAGGACGACCCCACGGACATCACCGTCGTGGCGGACGACGGCAACCAGCGCACAGAGTGCATCGAGACCAACAACCGGGCCGTCATCCATGACGTAACCTGCAGTGGAGTCGTTCGATGAGAAGGGCCCCCAAGGCCTTTCATAATAAAGCCTCGGCGGCGGTAGCGATGTTTTCCCTGTTCTTTGGCGCCGCCGCCTTGGCCGACGGCCTCCAAAACAAACCCCTGGGCCTGGGACTATGCTTGGGCGAGCCCGCGGGAGTTACCGCCAAATACTGGCTTGACGAAAGAAACGCGCTGGACGCCGCGGTCGGATACGGCTTTTTCCCGCATAAAGGCGTAGCGGTCTACGCCGACTACCTCTTCAACCTTCACAAACCCGTGCGCTCCGGCCGGGTGCCGTTTGACTTGATTTTTTACGCCGGCGTGGGAGGAAAACTGGGCTATTGGAACCACAAGCACGACGGCGAAGACGACAGCGGACTGGGAGTGGGCGTACGGGCGCCTTTCGGGTTGAGCATGCTGTTGAGCCGCTCGCCCTTCGAAATATTTCTCGAGATCACCCCCTCGATTATCTTTGGAGCCCCCGACCCGGTCTGGTTCGATTTCGATGCCTGCCTGGGAGCAAGATTTTATTTCTAGACTGGTTCTCGTCTCAAAACTTGATTTTTGAGATTTTGAAATTGGCTTCGACAGGCGAGCACTGTGTGAGCTGAACTTACAAGTCACCTGTAAGTCGCGAGTTTCTTGAGCCCGAGAAGCTATTTCAAATCCCAAAAATGAATTCAAGAGTTTTGATATGGAAACCAGATTGATTCTTGATTGGAACTTCGCTTCTCCTGAAATATCAAGACCCGACCCGCGTCCGTCGCAAACTTACATTTTGACATGGACACCAGAAATAATTTGTATAAAAACCAGTTCATTATAATTGTCGTAGCAAGAAAATTGAGTGAAGAAATACTGTATATTTTTGCCAACTACCATACAGTTGTGACCTTATAAAAATGTCCAATATTCAACACAAAAACATACAGTTAGACAAATAGACCTCAATTTCTTCTTGACGAACTTTACTGTAACACGTTATTTTATAATTACATATTTTAAACAAACGGGATGGAAATACAACCAAATTATTCTCTTGATCGGATGGAATAGATGGAAGAAAAAAACCCTGGTATCATCGCATTGGCAGCCAGATTTCCGAGCAGGATCATGACAAATGAGTATTGGAAAATCCATCACTCCGATTTGATCGACAAGAGACGAGAAAACATATTGGCCAAAACCTTCACCCCAAAAGAGAGCAACCGTAATACAGCTATATTCGATCGAGCCATGTCACCCTATTTAATTGATCCTTTTCAAGGCTGCATTGAAAGACGTTGGTATGCCCAGGGTGAAAGCACGCTTGAGCTTGAATCGCTGGTCGCCAGGGATGCTCTGACCGCAGCCCGAATAGAACCTCATGAGGTTGACTTGTGTATTGTATGCTCTTTCCCCCCCGATCAAGATCTTGGTGTCGGCAATGCAGCCTATCTGGCCAGGAATTTGGGTCTACAAGGCGCTTGCTGGAACCTTGAATCCGCCTGTTCTAGCAGTGTTGTAGCCCTTGATACTGCAAGCAGTCTGATTAGAAGTAAAACTGTACGCAATGCCCTGGTCGTCACATCATGCTCCTATTCTCTGGTTGCTCCTTCTTCTGAACCCATGTCATATGCCAACGGAGACGGCGCTACTGCAATGGTTATGGATCAAGTCGAGGGTAGAGGAGTTATTGCATCACATACAATCAATACGGGCGATACCTGCGGGATAGTTACAACCACGTTGGACTTGGATCTCGAGGGAAAACCATGCAAAAGAATGCGCATCAACAGAGGTTCAGGTGCGCGTATTCGAGAAGCAACTGAAAAAATGACACTTGCATGTGTCCATGGAGTTTTGAAGAAAGCCAACCTCACACTCAAGGATATCGATTATTTTGCCTTCAATGCTTCACTCGCATGGGTAATTCAGTTCTATCAAGATCTTTTGGATATTCCTTCAAATAAAATCATCGATACGCACCATAAATTTGCCAACACAGGCCCGGTGCTCACACCCACAAGTCTTTTTTACGGAGCTCATAAAGGATTGATCCCCGAAGGAGGCCTGGTGCTGTTTTTTGGTCTGGGTAATGCCTC
>JBFFBT010000004.1:0-50460 GCA_041560255.1 Myxococcota bacterium
AAGAAGCCCGGATCATCATCACATCGGATCATGGGATGAGCACGTCTCTGTCCGACGAATATCCGAGGGCTCAAGACCTCAAAGAATCCTCAGATCCCACCCGGATCATTGTTTTTTATATCGCCGCTTTAATGAAATCTTTCGCTGCCGGGGCCTTGAGTTTCAATCCGGATATGTCGACCTACCTGCATAACTCCGATCCCCGATTGTTGGAGAAGTTTGGCGAATATCTAAAAGCCTTGGCTGAAACCGCCCGAGGAACCGTATCGAAAATCAGAGATGAAATCGGGATTTTGGGTGGCGAAAATCCGTTTGGCATGGACATCAGGCAAATCTTGGCCGACAACCATATCCGCATGCGAGCCTATACACAAGACGGAAGCGGAGACTACGACTGGCTCTTTTCTGAAGGACCGAGCGCATATATTTTCAATGTCGGCGACCACCAAGACAAAGACAAAACCATCGCCCGGATTGTCAAAATACTGCAGGAATACAATGGGACCCACGGATTTCCGGTATGGGAGATCCTTGATCCGGGCCGACAAAAAACCGCCATCAATCAGAAAACCGGCCGCCCATTCGGACTTTGTAACGACTATTTGAAAAATGAAGATCGGCAAAGGATGAGCTGGCCGGATTTGTTTATCTTCATGGACAGAAACCGCTCTGCGACCATGAATGATGATATAGTACGAGGCGGAATCATGGCGGGCGGCATACCGGTTAGCGCACTTGAGGGCATATTGCGTATCGACGTACCCTGGATACCCGGTTTTCACGGAACTTATTCCGAGCAACATGTTCCTCTTTTATTATTGGGTAAAAACATCCGCCAGGGAAAAGAGTTCAATCATAACGTATCCACGTTGGATATCGTCCCCACCATCCTTGATCTTAACGATTGGGACAAAGAAGAAATGCCCCAAATCGAAGGAAACAGCTTACTGGATCTGGTGAAACAAAAGTAAACCGCCCTACCTTGACGGATTCAATTCGTCTGTTTCAAAACTTGGTTTTTGAGACGGACACGAACTAACCGAATCCCAGCAGCACCCCACTCCTTTCTTAAATCATGGTATGAATATAGCATGCAAAAATGCCTCATGGGTCGCCCATTGAGATACATGTCCAGGCCGAACGCCGTTTTCGAGGTCACTGGCCGCACCATACCAGCCAGGTCACTCCTCAAACCCACAGAAACACTCGAAGATCTCATTTTGGGAGTTCTGGGAAGAAACAGCCAATAATTATTTGGCATTGCAGGAAATTGCACATAATCAAGTATTGGCTGTACGAAACATGAACGCAGATAACCTGATAACATGCAGTGATTTCAACAATCTCGAAGCCTGCCCGAGCAACAATGACCAAGTTTACAAAAATTGGCGACCATATAGCTATGACAAAGATCGATACGAAGGTCATAATATCTCCTTCACAATCGATAATTTGGTCAAGCATGGCCATCAAGGAGGAAGTCTCAAAATCCATGGTGTGACTGAGTTATCCATTGTAATGGCTCTCAATCCTACTGAACTTCAATTTGGTTCCTATTATCGCTTTTCTTTCTGGTACAAAACAACCAGCAATAATGTGGGTGGGGTAGTATACCAATTCTTAAAATCCAATGCACTTGCAGGCTACCTCCCGCCTGCAGCCGAATGGACATTCGTTGAAAAGATCTTTTTTGTAGATGAATATTTCAAAAATCCAGACGAATCCAACTCAATCAAACCACACTTCTACATTGGGGCTCGTATGTGCACAACAGATGAGAGTGCTGTATGGATAGATGACGTACGGATTCAACATCTTTTTCTTTTCGAAATAATTCGATGACCACTTCACGCCATACTATTGGGTGGAACTTTATAGTCCACCTTATAGTCCTTTTTACCCTTATCCTTCATCAGCAGGTCCATTATTTTATCATACTCGTTGGCTAGAGCCATATATGTGTCGTGCCAACCATTGTTTATCGCTATTTCTTGTATGGGGCCTGTCGGGGCATAATAGACAGTCGCGAATTCCGGCAAAGGACATCCATTGGGATCAAGTAAATGTGAGATGATTCGATCTAAATTTTCTGCAGCTTCCTTTGGGTTTTCATCCGGCCAACCTTCTCTATCAGAACGCAGTAGTAGCTCCTTAGTTGTCGCCAGAACCGATAAAAGCTTCAACTTGGTAGTCCACTTTTTCATTGGGTTGTTCCTCTCTGTGAAAAACTGAACCGAGTAGAAATCGAGTAATAATATAAAATCATGATTCAAACCGAGAATTCAGTAAAAAAGTCCTTCACCTAACCACGCCCACTCCAGACACTATTTGGGTGGTACCTTTATGCCTGTACCTTGATGCCCTTATAGCAGAGTACCTTGATGCGGAAATATGCGTGCAATAGGTGGAAAATCCGGCTTTCCATTTTCCACCCATTGCACCGATCAACCCAATCGCATGGAAAATGTTTTCAAGCCCATGTCTGTGTCTTGCCTCGATAGATCAAGACACAGAAGAAGGTCGGTTTGCCAATCGAGATCGCTTCGGCCGGATTGGCAAACCGACAAAAGATTTCCCTCTCCCCTTAGAATACCCAATCTTTCTACACGATAGCAACTAGGATAAATCCACTCAGGGGTAAGAGGCAAGAATTTTGTCATGTTAAATTTTGGGTGGTTGAACTGTCGGTTTTGAGTTATCCATCATTTTTATCTCTTTTATGTTATTGTATAAAACACGTCACAGGAAGAGAAAGCTTCAATTCGGCCTACCGCACGGGAAATTTTCTTTTAGGAAAGTTTTTTGGATAGGAGAAAGCTTTCGCAGGAATTGACTTTTCCATATATATGGTTGGTTTTTTGAGCTGATTAGAATGATTGCAGCGATCCTATGAGTTATATATATTGCAATAATTATAAATATTTATTGTTTTTTTGCTGGATTTTCGGATTGTTTCAAGCAAGCCTCGAGAAAGAGAAATTTCGGATTTTGTTTTTCCGGCGGTGTTTCTTGTACGGTGTGACTTGAACCTCGATTTGTGTCATGGTATCGTGCCTCTCCCTGAATAACATGAACCATGGAGGCTTAGTCATGGAATCTTCATCGAAGCCGAGAGGCAAACTGCTACCGGATAATGCGTACACCAAGTTGCAGCCCGGCGAGGTATATAAACCCATCATACCGGCGTCGGACACCCGCGCCGAGGTAACCTTGTGGTCGATCGGCCTGGGCACCGTCATGGTGGTGATATTTGCGGCGGCCTGCGTTTACATCGCGCTTCGGGCCGGCAACGCCATCGAAGCTTCCATCCCGATCGCCATCTTGGCCATCTTTTTCGGCCGATTGCGCAAACAACGCAGCACGATTCTCGAAAACGTCATGGTGCAAAGCGTTGGTCAGGCCGCGGGTGTGGTGGCTGCCGGCGTGTCGTTTGTGGTGCCTGCGCTTTACATCAACGAGCTTTCGGTGTCTTGGTGGCAGATCGCCTTGGCTTGCACCATCGGTGGTTTTTTGGGCACCGTCATGATCGTACCGTTGCGCCGGTACTTCGTCCGAGACCTCCACGGCGATTTGCCCTTCCCCGAAGCCACCGCCATCAACGAAGTGTTGGTCACAGGCGAGCAAACCGCGGGCGGCGCGGGCAAAATCCTTTTGATGGCGTTTGTGCTGGGCGGGGTCTACGACTTGATGGCAGAGGCGTTTCATCTTTGGAACTCCCAGATCAACACATCGGATCTTCTCGGGCCTTTCGGCGAGTTGCTCAACACCCACCGGATGGAGATCAGCATATCGGCGATTGCAGCCTTGTTCGGCCTGGGTTATATCATCGGCATCAAGTACGCTTCCATCATCGCGGCAGGATCGGTGCTCGCGTCTTTGGTAATGGTACCGGTGATTTACTTGGTCGGTAAAGAAGCCGGCACGTTTTCCTACGCCGGGCAAAACTACAACCTGGCAGTACTGCAATCCGGTCAAATCTTCGACTACTTCGTCAAACCCATCGGCATCGGTGCCATCGCGATAGCCGGTCTCATCAGTATTTTACGCATGGGCAAACTGGTCATAGGCTCCATCTCATTGGGGTTTAAAGGGTTTTCCAAAAAACCGGGCAAAGATACGCAGGCCGAACGCACCGATCTGGATATGGCTCCCAAATCGGCCCTGACGATCCAGCTCGTCACTACGCTCATTATGGGAGTTTTCTTTTTCATCGTGGCGATGTCCACCAGCGGTGCGGTCGGGCAGGAGCCTTACGGGACCTCGGAGGCTTTGATCTTTGCTCTGGTAGGCATGGTGGCCGGATTTTTACTGTCCTTTCTTTTCACCCCCGTCGCAGCCCAAGCCATCGCAATCGTGGGCGTCAATCCGGTCTCCGGCATGACACTCATTACCGTTGTCTTGGCCATAGGGGCCTTGACCCTGGTGGGGCTTGCGGGCAACGCCGGGATGATTATTTCTTTGGTGATCGGCACGGCGGTATGCACCGCATTGTCGACCTCGGGCCAAGTCATCTCCGATTTCAAGATCGGCTACTGGATCGGCTCGACCCCCCGCAACCAACAGATATGGAAATTTTTGGGCGTGGTGATCGCAGCCCTGGTGGTGTCTCTGGTCATCCCACTCATGAATGAAAGCTATCATTTCTTGGTGCTGGACGAGACCACCGGACAAATGGTTTCCAATAAAACCGTTTTGCCCGCTCCTCAGGCCAACATGCTGGCGGCGGTGTCCCGTGGCTTGATGACCGATCCTGCCAACCAACCCTGGCTGCTTTACGGCATCGGCGGCTTTGTCTCCATCCTGCTTTTGATGGCCGGGGTTCCCATGCTGGCTTTCGCGCTGGGGATGTATCTGCCCATCGCCATCAACATCTCCATCTTACTCGGGGCCATCTGCGCCTGGATCATCTCCAAAACCGGTAAAACCGAGCAGGTCCAAAAGGCCCGTAAAGAACAGGGCACATTGATCGCCTCCGGGTTGATGGCCGGAGCGGCTATCTTTGGTATTTTTACCGCCGTGCTGCGCCTGCCTTCAACCGGCGCGCTCATCCAGTATTTGTCGGTCGGGGTGGACTTTTCGGTGGTCACCGAGCACGGCACCGAAGTACTGAAAGGCAGCGTCGAAGAGACCGGAGCGGCTTGGTTTCGAGGATTCGAAGGTCAGCTGATCAGCATTATCATGTTTGTCGTACTGGGGTTTGCTTGCTACCGATTGGCCTGCCTGGGCGCCAAGTGGATGCTGCGGGATCAAGGCAGGGACGAGTAAAAACCGCGCCAAAATCTCACCGCTCAAAACGTTGTTGCCAACTAAACTCCGGAGTAGTGACGAAGCTTTCCATCCTTTGTATACGCCGGTCCAAGTTGTCAAACTTGCGTTTGAGCCGTTGCAACGCCATGACCCTGGAGGTAGTGTAGGAGCTGTAAAACTCTTCTTCCATCTCATCATTAATAGGTACGACCGGCTCAGGTTTCATCAAATAGGCCGCCACCAAGTACACCGCCACGGTGGGCCAAAATCCGGTAAACAACATCGCTCCAATCGCAATCACCCGCACCCACTTGACCTTGACCTCGAAATACTCAGCCAATCCTTTGCATACCCCAAAAACTTTCCCATCGCGCGAACGATACAAATTGCGCCGGCCTCTTCCGTTTCTGAAACTCATGGTTTGCGCTCTCCCTTATCCCGGTCGAGCAACAGAGTCTCGAGTGCTTCCACCCGCCCCTCCATCCTCGACAATCCATGGTATATCTCTTGTATCAAACGCGATTCATCGTCCTGGTTGACTTTACGTTGCTTGGAGCCTCCACCTTTCATGATCTTCATCCCGATGAGCACGAAGATGCCCAACAATGCCAAGGCGACCAGAGAGATACCAAGAAAAATAACCAGATTGATATTGATCCAGTGCGTGGGGTCGGTCATTTCAAAAGGCCTCCTTCAAAAACGCATATTCAATGTTCATGTTGTTTTACCATGCTCCCAAAGTTTGGGAGTAGTATTTTTATGCTTTATGAGGCCTGTTGGGGCTTCTTGCCCGTCTTGGCGCTTTTGTTCATCAACTCGCGCAGCTCGTTTTCGATATCCTCTTCTTCTTGCAGCGATTCAAACTCTTCTTCCAAGCTGGGTTTGCGGCCGAAATTTACCAAGTCGGCCTCGGCTTCCATGCGATCCACCCGGTTTTCGAGCTGCTCGAACCGAACCACCGCATCACTCGATTCGGTCCTATGAACCTGCTGCTGCATGCGTTTTCTACTCTTGGCGTGCAGGTGGCGTTGTACTAATATCCTATGTTTTTCACGAGCTTCGGTGAGCTTTTCTTCCAACTGACGGATATCGTTTTGGTATTGCTCTACCAATATGTCAAACTCAGCAAGCTCCCGCTCCAGCGCTTCGGCCTGGCTGATGTAAAACCTTTTCTCCTTCAAGGCTTCACGGGCAAGGTCTTCTCTATCCTTGTCCACCGCTAAAGCAGCTTTTTCTGCCCAGTCGTTGGATTTGGAGCGGCTGTATTGTAAATCTCGTTGTACCTTTTTACGTGTCGCCATGACTCCCGCGGCCGAAGCTTTGATTTCAACCAAGGTATCTTCCATTTCCATAATCATCAGCTTGATCAGTTTCTCGGGATCTTCGGCCTTTTCGAGCATTGCGTTGAGGTTTGCGTTGACGATATCTCTCAATCTGCTAAAAACTCCCATGATTGTGCCTCCTCATTTTCAATGGCAGTGTTTTTCCTGCGACTTAGACATCTGCTATTGCAAACCTCGCGCCAGCCATAAAAATGACACTAACAAATTATAATCAAAGAATAATTAAGATAATTCAGGAAAATTGAGCCCCGGCGTCTCACGGTAATTTGACCCATGTTTGGCGGATTGGACCAAATGTTGGCACGAAAAGCAAACATCCTGCCCGGCTAGCCAATCAGGGTACGGCGCTGGAAATCCATCCGGGCATAGAGTTTTTCGAGCACGGCTTGAAAATCATTCATGGAAACGGGTTTGGCCACGTAATCATCCATACCCACCTGCAGGCATTTTTTTCGATCTTCCTCGAGTGAGTGCGCCGTCATGGCAATGATTTTGGTATATCTGGAGGCCTTGGAACCCTTCGACCGAATCACCCGGGTGGCCTCGAAACCATCCATACCCGGCATGGAGCAATCCATGAAAATGATTTGATAAAACTTTTGCTCCGCCATAGTCACCGCCTGCTGCCCGTCACAGGCCAAATCCACCTCGCACCCGAGCTTTTTGAGCATGGTGGCCGCAACTTCCTGGTTGACCTCATTGTCTTCGACCACCAACACATGCGTGGGTTGTCGGTGTCCTTGAATCATCTTGGATACTTCTTCGGACTGGACAAACTGCATCTCCTCCGGCTGCAACGGCAAGGTCAGGGTAAACCAAAAAGTAGATCCAACCCCCGGTTGGCTGTCGACCCCCACTTTGCCGCCCATCAGCTCCACCAACTGTTTACTGATGGCCAACCCCAACCCGGTTCCACCATGCCGGCGGGTCGTGGACGTATCAACCTGGGTGAATTTCTCGAAGATATGCTCGAGCTTGTCTCTCGGTACTCCAATACCTTTGTCGTGTACCGATAAGTTAATCCTGGCCTCATCTTGGCTTTTCTCTTGGCATCTTACCTGAATGACAATTTCCCCCTCGACTGTAAACTTCACCGCGTTGTCGACCAGGTTGGTAAGCACCTGCCGAATCCGACCTGCATCTCCAACCAACAACCGCGGCGTGTCGGACGAGTATTTCACAACCAAACGCAAGTCTTTTTCCTGAGCCCGAGCATTGAGTATTTGGGTCACATCATCGACGGCCGTGGCCAGGTCGAAAGGCACCGGCTCGATGGCCAGCTTACCGGCTTCGATCTTCGAAAAATCCAAAAGATCATTCATGATGGTCAGCAACGCCGTACCCGATCGAACCACCATTTTGGCGTAATGATGCTGGTTTGGATCCAACTGCGTGCTCAACAGCAACTCCGCCATACCTATCATGCCGCTCAAGGGCGTGCGCAACTCGTGTCCCATATTGGTCAAAAACTCACTTTTGGCCCGGTTGGCCGTCTCGGCCGACTCCTTGGCCTTGCGAAGCTCGTCCTCGGCTTTTTTTCGCTCGGTGATGTCACGCGCATTGGTCAGCACCACGGGTTGACCCTTGAGCTCGAATAACCGAATGGCCACTTCCACCGGAAACTCGCGTCCGCTCTTGTGCACCGCTGTGGTCTGAAACTGTACCTGCCTTTGGGAGAAGAGCTCTTGGACCAAACATGGCAATCGATTTCTGAACTTCGAGGTGGTGATATCAACCAGGGTTTTTCTTACCAACTCTTCTTTTGAGTATCCCAACTGCTGGCAGGCGACATCGTTGACTTCGATGAAGGGTCCCGGTACGGCATCGCGCGACAGAGCATGCACCATCAAGGCATCCGCGCCCGTGTTGAACACCACCCGGTACCTTTCCTCTCTCTCTCGCAGCGCTTCTTCGGCGCGCTTGCGTTCGGTGACATCTCTGGCAATCAGCATCAAAGCGGGTCTGCTCGCATGTTGGATGGCGGCTGCGGAAACTTCCAGCTCTCGGATGGTACCGTCTTTTCTGGTTACCTTGATTTCACGTGTGTGGGTTCCGTTTTCGGCCGATATGGATTTGTACCCCTGCTGAAAAAAGTCCGCCAACTCTCCAACGATGAAATCTTGATACGAACGTCCCACCAGCTCATCAATCTCAAATCCAACGATCTCGCTCATGGCCTGGTTGGCAAAGACGATGGTGCCGTCCTGCATGATGGTCACACCATCCTTGGCCGCCTCCACCAGAGTCAGGTACCTGCTTTCCCACTCCCAACTTTGACGTCGCAGTCTATCCTCGACCCTTTTCATTTCTTCCCTGAGTCGTATGACCTCAAACACCCGATCCAACAGGCTGAGTAGGTTTTCGTGTTGGATGGGTTTGGGAATGTAATGAAAAGCTCCGGCCTCCATCGCCGCAATGGCTGAATCCAGGTTGGCGTAAGCCGACATGATGATGCCGACACATTCGGGCTCGATTTTCTTCAACAGGTTTATGAGCTCCGTGCCTCTACCATCGGGCAAAACTTGATCCAATAAAGCGGCCGAAGGCTTTTTCTTTTCCGCCAGCCGGATCGCCTCGGAACACGAATGAGCGCAATTGACGCTGTATCCCTTTTGCTCGAGGATGCAGGTAAGGATACTGCATATACCCGGATCATCATCCACGATGAGAACGCGTTTGGTCTCCATGGTCACCCACTCTCCCAGGTTGCTCTTCGCTGTGAAACCCCTATATACTATTGTTAGTCTACCCAGACAAGAAGGTCAACCGGTCGAGTTGAAAAAAAATGATACCCTGCTACACTGCACACAATGACAAAATTATATCAAAAAAAGCCGATTATCCGAAACAAATGGTTATTGATACCAGCCGCATTGTTGGTGGGATTGATCGTGACGGCAGGTGTGTTCATGATGCTTGAATGGCGCCCCGAGCAAGTTGCTCCCACGCGGATACATCCTCCGGACTCTGACGATCCGATTGACAAACCATCGTCTCTGACTCTCATTAGCTGGAACATCGGTTATGCCGGACTCGGACGAGATGCTGACTTTTTCATGGACGGAGGCAGACAGGTACGTCCGGTTGAAAAATCCCTGGTCGAAAAAAACCTTGTGTCCATTCAAGATGCAATCCGCTCCTTTTCGGCGGATGTCATCCTTTTGCAGGAGGTCGACAGCGGCTCGAGTCGATCGTTCGGCATCGATCAGGTCGATCTCATCACAGACACCCTCGCAGGCTGGAGCTATACCAGAGCGCTCAATTTCAAGGTGCCTTGGATTCCGGCGCCGCTTCTCAAACCCCTGGGCAGGGTCGAAAGTGGTTTGCTTACCCTGAGCCGCTACCCGATTTCCGGCGCTGTACGTCACCAACTACCCGGGAGCCATCCCTGGCCGGTGAGGATATTTCACCTCAAGCGTTGTGTACACCAACTGCACATCCCTGCTCCCGACGGAGCTGATTGGATCATGCTGCATGTGCATCTGTCGGTGTTTGACAAAGAAGGCTCTATGCGCAGGCAACAAATGGAGTACCTGAAGGATTTAATGACCCGCCTGCATGCACAGGGACATCATGTCGTGGTCGCAGGCGACTGGAACCAGGCCCTTCCCGGCATTCGGGCGGACAGCTTCGAACACCAGGCTCAAACTCCCGAGTGGTTCCGTCAAGTGCCCGAAGATTGGACTCCGGATGGCTGGCAATGGGCTTTCGACTCAAAGGTTGCAAGCCTACGGGCCACCAACAAACCCTATATACCGCGGGAAAACTTTACAACCGTGGTAGACGGATTTTTACTCAGCCCGCGCCTCAGGCTCGTATCGGTCAAAACCCAAGACCTTGGGTTCATCCACACCGATCATCACCCGGTACGGTTGGAAGTTTCACTACCTGTGCAAACCATCGATCCCTGACGACGTGAATCGATGCTTTACATTACAAATCACATCAAAATCTTAGACAGCGAGCTCGAATGGAAAATGATTCGAGCCCAAGGAGCCGGCGGTCAAAACGTCAACAAGGTCTCAAGCGCCGTTCAGGTACGTTTCGACATACACACGTCCGGCCTGCCGGCTCCGGTAAAAGAAAGTCTGCTCAAGTTGCGGGATCAAAGAATCACGAAAGAGGGCGTGATCATCATCAAGGCGCAAAGATACCGCCATCAGGAAAGCAACCGCGCGGACGCGCTCATGCGCCTGAAAAATCTTATCTTAAAGGCTCTGAACGTCCCTAAAGCAAGAAGGCCGACCAAGCCGACCAAGGGAGCAAGCCTGCGGCGCCTGGATCAAAAAAACCAGCGGGCGCGGTTGAAAAAGCTGAGAGCCAAACCGGATTACTGACTTTGGTATGATCTTGACTTCCCCCGCTGGGGTTATAATATGACTCGGATGTGAAATCCTCGTAAGAAATGACCCCTTACGAGAAAACGTAAACCAACCCTGGAGTGGCGGTTGCATAACCGAATGAACATCCAACAACCGTAAATCAATCGATGATCGCCGGAAGTCGTTTTACGGCGGTGAATCGTTGCCAAGGAGGTACATGATGGACTGGGGATTGAACAACCGTATGGCGAGAATGATCCGTCCGGAGACGGGCCGGATTACCATGTTGGCCGTGGATCACGGATATTTCCAAGGCCCCACGACCGGGCTCAGAGACCTCAAATCAACCATCGACCCGCTGCTTGCCTATGCAGATGCCCTGATGATCACCCGGGGCATGCTGCGGGCATGTGTAGATCCAAACTCTCAAGTCCCCATTATGCTTAGGGTATCCGGAGGCGCCAGCATCTTGACCGAACTTTCCAACGAGGGTCTGACCTGCGACATCAAAGACGCGCTTCGACTCAACGTATCCGGCATTACCCTTTCGATTTTTGTAGGCGGCGAAGGAGAAAGGCAGTCACTGCTCAACCTGGGGAAACTGGTCGATTGGGGCAACAAGTACGGCGTCCCCACCATGGCTGTGACCGCAGTCGGCCGCGAAATGGGCCGGGACGCCAGATATCTGGGGCTGGCCTGCCGTATCGCGGCGGAGATCGGCAGTCACATGGTCAAAACCTATTATTGTGAGGACTTCGAGAGCGTGGTGAAAGCCACTCCGGTACCCATCGTCATCGCCGGCGGCAAAAAAGTACCCGAGAAAGAAGCCTTGGCTTTCGCTTCCTCGGCCATCCATGCCGGAGCAGCCGGTGTGGATATGGGCAGAAATATCTTTCAATCCGAAGCGCCCAAAGCCATGATCCAAGCGGTCAGGGCCGTCGTGCACGACGACCTACCGGCGGGCCAGGCCTACGAGATGTACCAAGATCTCAAAAATTCAGGGAAATGAATTGAAGCCACCAGATTACATGCTCGCGGCCTTGTATTACAACAACCGTGATATCCGCATCCAGAAGGTTTTGGTCCCCAAGATTGGTCCTTCGGAAATGCTCGTGCACATCAAAGCAAGCGGGATATGCGGCAGTGATGTCATGGAATGGTACCGCATAAAAAAGGCTCCTTTGGTTTTAGGCCATGAGATTGCGGGCGTGGTGGTGCAAACCGGGGACCGGGTTACCTCTTTCAAACCTGGTGATCGGGTGTTTGCCACCCATCATGTACCTTGCAACACATGTCGTTACTGCCTCAATGGGCAACACACCCTTTGCCAGACCCTGCAATCCACCAATTTCGATCCCGGAGGTTTCTGCGAATACGTTCGAATCCCGGCTCTGCAAACCGATCGAGGGACTTTTCTCTTACCTGACAACGTCAGTTTCGAGCAAGGCTCATTCGTCGAGCCTTTGGCTTGCGTCATACGCGCTCAGCGTTTGGCACAGGTCAAGGCCGGCAAGACCTTGGTGGTCATAGGCAGCGGAATGTCGGGCATCCTGCACATCGCATTGGCCAAAGCCTGTGGAGTGGCCCGCATCATTGCAACCGATGTGAACGAATATCGTCTGCGTGCCGCCAAAAAATTCGGCGCCACTTCAGCCCTGCATGCCGAAGAAAACCTCCCGGCCGCCGTTCGAGAAATCAACCAAGGAAATTTGGCCGACGTCGTGATGGTATGCGCAGGTTCACCATCCACGTTCGGGCAGGCCATCGATGCAGTTCAACCCGGCGGACACATCATGCTTTTCGCTCCTTACGAGCCCGATCAAGAGCTGGTCATTCCGGCCAACGATTTTTGGAGAAAGGGCACCACCCTGACATCGACATATGCGGGCTCCCCCATCGATTGCGCGCAAGCAATCGGGTTTTTATCTGATCACCAAATCCCGGTCGAAAAGATGATCACCCATCGCATTCCGCTTCAAGAAATTCAAGAAGGATTCAGATTGGTTACAAAAGGCCAGGCATCTCTCAAAGTGCTCGTTGTACCCGAATGAGCGTTTTATAACCTTTCAGTTCCAGACGGAAATTTTTTACACTATACTTTGAGATCGGCATACCTGGGTATCATCGAGATATCGGCTGCATTTTCTGATTGACCCACTTTTGTCTTTTTCAAAGGCAATTTCACGGCCTCGTTGATGGCCGAGCGGGTTTTTTGATCCAGCTCGACAAACTTCAATCCGACGATATAGACCGCTTCGATGGGCTCTTTGCTGCAATGCACTACCTCAGCGAGCATCCGAATACCCGGTCTTCCGGATAATTGAATCACCAGATCGATCGAATCACCCTTTCGAAGCGCAGAACGTCCGCCCAGAGCAATCCCGCTTTCCGACAAGTTTTCGACCTGATAGAAACCTTTGAGCTTGCCCTTCTGAAACACAAAGGCCACAGCCTCCACTTTGACCCGTTGACCGGCTCTGCGTTCATTGAGCAAAGATCCTTTTTTCATGCTTCCTCCATATGTCCAATACCGTCCCATCGTATGTATTAATGCAGGATCCGTGCCCGCCGATGACTACGGTAATCTTTTTTCTTTATCGTGGGTTATAAAGACCAACCGATTTTCCGTCTGACGGGATTCGGGGTAGATGGCTACCTTAAAGGGTCAAAAATGACCCATTTTTGAGCTTACCTCACAACGCTCCATGCTTCTTCAAAGCATCCATGAGTTTCATCCCGTTCATGATGTCATGCCGCGCGTTTTGATCTTTGGCTTCCCAATCAAGCGCCAAAGAGCCGACTTCATCGGCCAGCTCACGGGGAATCGATACGGCTCCATCGTCGTCAGCAACAATGATATCGCCCGGATTGACCGTCACCCAGTCTTCCAAGGCGCCACGCAGGCGAACCGGCCGCAGGCAGCTTTGGAGTTTCCACCTTCCGATGGCTTGCGTCGGAGTGCGGTAACCAACCAGCATGGGCAGATCGAGCTTTTGCAAAAAAGCCCAATCCCTGACCCCGCCATCCACAATCACACCTGCAACACCTCGGCACTTCATGGCCGTGGCCAAAAGATCACCAAACCAACACACCCCGCGCATACCTGCGCCGGCAAACACCGCTACCACCCCCGGAGTCATCTCGTCGATGGCCCGAAGCTTGTCGGTATCCGCCTTTCGCGACCCGGACTGAAATATCCCGTCCAAGGTGTATGCCGGTCCCGCAAAAGAACGACCCCACCCCAAGGTAGGCTGAAGATCGTTACACAGGGTCAAAGGCCTACGGCCAAGCTTATCAAAGACATCTGAAACTACAGCGCTTCCAGCTCGTTGCAATGCCTCTACGACACCCAAAGCCAGAGAATTGGTGCTCATATTTAGACCCCTCTTTCTAAAACCTCCAAATCAAACCGAGCGCCGCCCAAAACATAAATTGCCGACTGTCTGGCAAGGCCGTTGCATCGGAAGTCTTTGCATCCGCAGAAGCATTGGTTTCACCGTCTGCATTGGCACTGGCAGATGCACCGCCGTCACCCGAGGCGCCTGGAAACCAAATCATCGGACCGGCTTCCAACAACAACGACAACCCACCCTGCAGGTGTTTTTCCGCGCCCAGCAAACCTCCCAATCCGTATCTCCATCCATCGGAAATGCGCACCCCCTCGGTACCGCTTGGAGAATAATCCCGATAGGAGGCTTCCAACAACACCCCAAAAGAAAGGCTCAACCATCGAAAATCTATATAACGTTGGGCTGCGAGACCAAGACCATATTCGCTGTGTTCGATACCGGCAAGCTTTTCCGAAGAGGTCGTGCTGCCTGGATTGAATCTCCCCCTTAGAGAAAAACTCATCCAGGATAGATCCAACGAAGTGCCTACAATCAGGTTGGGAGCCCATCGTCCCCCAGGTCCGATATCCGCCGCTGTACCTCCCAACAACAACAATCCGGGAGCATACGAGCTTTCTCCTTCGCCTTTTCGCACCAAATGGGCATACTGCTGGGTTGTAAACGAATGATCGGAAAGCCGATATGTTTTACCGGCTGAAAGCTCCACTTTATACTCATGGTAGATCCGCCGGCCTCTTCGCTTGATATAGTATACGCTTTGAGGCAGCGCCAACCTCAGCTCCCGCCCGCCTACCGACACTTCAGCAAAAATAGCACCATCCCGGTCGTCTCTGGCAATGAGATAGAGTCCGGGTTTTTGAATCAATAAATCGGCTACTCCGGCTCGATCCTGGCGTGTCAAGACGAGCTCACCGTTGCCCTTGAGATCGTATTGAAAGCTCGGGTGCTGCAGACTGGCAGTGCGTTCGCTGGAGCGTAAGGTCTGTTGGTAGGTGTAGTGATACGCCTCATTCAACGTGACGCGATCATCCCGGTTGACATCGGCCGCCCCTCGCAACGCGTTGATCAAATGATGTGAAAACAACGAAGCCGCATGCCGATCCGACTCATGACTGTCTTCCCCGGCCGTGCTGGAAGTAATGATAGCCAACCCCTCGGTCGCCACACGGGACTTGATGTCCACGCCGACACTTGGTAGATAGGAGGCCCCTTTCAACCTGGTTACCCCCCCGGATCGACACGAATCGATAAATAAGATGCGTATCTGCGCAGCCGACGACAACAACCGCTCTTTGAGCATATGATAGGTCATCACGGTATGGCCCAGATGCAAACCTTCGGCATCCGCGTGCCCGGAGTAATATACCAACAATACATTCGGTCGTTCCGATCCTAGCTTTTTGTCTTGCACCAGCAAGTCGATATCCAAAAGCGCCTTTTGTACATCTAAAGCGGTCTTTCCAAGCATCAGCCGGGTGTTTCGGGGTGAGACCTCCCCCAAAGTCTGCATAACTTCTACAAATCGGGCTGCGTCCTTTTCAGCATATTGCAGCGCCGACTCACCGGCAATACCCAGATTGTTACCAGCAGCCACGAGGTAGACTTCACCGGCGTAAAGCTCGCAGACAACCAACATTGATGAAACCCACACCATGAATATGATGAATATACGGCTCTTCATGACTCACTCCTTCAACATTCCCACCTGCTTTTGCACACAACCCTCTGGTCCATGCAAAAGATGATTCTCCTGATCATATTTCAGTTGCGAGAGGGTAAACGCTTTGGGACAATGCATGAGCACCATCCATTCTCGGCCCACCGAACCATTGAGCAGGAGGGTACCCGGCAACAGGATATTTCGTCCCCGCTGCATGCCCAAGGATTTGGCACTCCCATCCATCGGATAGCCGACATACATCCGGCCGTTTTCTTCCACTCCGACAATCATGATGTGACCATCAGAGACTAGGTCCACAACAAAACCCAATCTGTCATTTTTGTAGAATCGATCCCCAAGGGCAGTCAGCACCATCCGGTCGGATTGCAGGCGTAAAATCTGCAGATCCAGGCCTCCCTTGAGGCGATAAATCTCTTCTCCCGATCGATCTTCCCAAGGAGCCCGGTTGTGCAACCCCATCAAACCCAGCAAGATAGCCACTCCGACAACCGAAACCGCGACCAAGGCGACCTTCCTGTGCAATGTAACCCAATACCCGCCACCTTCGCTTCGCCGAGTGTCCTCCAGGGGTTGGGGTCCATATTCCTTTATCTTTATATCCTCCGCTCCACCCACGCAAGCCGGACGGGAAGAATCTGATAATGCTCGATGTATGTTTTCTATCATCCGTTCAGCATTCAGACCGGGTATGCCGTCCAAACCCGATTCCATCTGCGAAAGACGCATTCCACAAAAATTGCATTTGACGAGATGCTTTTTCACTCTGATCCGTTCACGCATAGACATTTCTTTGAGATGAAAGCGATCGAGATCAACCTCGGACAGGCAATTTCTCTTTCTTTTTTCCATGCTTTTCATTGCGACATCATCCATGCCGACACTTTAGGACAATCGGAACAGTTTGGATGCAATCTGCCCGCGGTTGTTGCGAAGCTCTTTTTCCGAGCAAGACTCGAGGTACGCAACCGCCCATTTTCGAAAACGACCGAAACGGTTGATGACAGTACGCCGGGTCACGCCCAACAAGCGGGCTACTTCGTCGGCGCTCATACCATATACGATGCGATAGATCGCAACCAAGGCCAAGGATTCGTCGGCATCGGCCAATAATTTTCTTATCAGCACCATTTTTTCGGGACAAAACCCACCCGGGGAAAGAACCGATCTTACCGGGAGGCGCAATTTGACAAGCTCGCTGCGCCGCAGACTGTCCCGAATCATATTGAGACAATAGTTGGTGGTGATGCGGACCAACCACGGATATATGCTGCAATCCTCTCGGTGCTCGAAGGTATTCGCATGGGATAAAACCCGTATAAACACTTCCTGGGTGGCTTCTTCCGCATCTTCGCGGCTGCCCAAAAGAAGAGACGCCAACCGATACACGGAGGCTCCATACTTCTTGAAAAAACCGGCTACTTCATTTTTGGTCATCATAACATCTATCCAACGAGTTGACCGCTCCCAGCCAACAATATACAAAAAATACTTCAAAAATAAAAGCAATAAGAGATTTGACAGCAGATAATGAGGCAATTTCGGTCTTCCCTCCGCGATGAAATCATAAAAAAACATAAGTTAAAACTAAAAAATAATAACAACCCGGCATATTAATATTTTTTATCAATTTTTAATTTTATTTTTCACATTTTCTGTTCAGTACGGGTACATAGATAAAAGAGAGCATATTTGGTTTTTTTTATATATTGCGAGGTATTCAACCTTTTATTTTAACTACCGGTTCTCCTCCGTGTCGATTCAGATAGGGATCGACACATTTCTCGCCAAAACAACCGGGAGGTCGAGTATTTGTCCTCCTGGTTGTTTTTTTAACCCGAATTTTTTATGCATTAGAAAAACAACTCCTAGACTCATGGCCTCGAGATCAAGGTACCGACCGATGAGTAACCCAACTAGCATATTGTTAATATGGCACAAAACAGAACGAGACTTGAGGCGTCACGACCTTTTGCCCGCAATTCCCTACAGATACATTACAGAACGAGCGCCTCAGATGACAACGCAGAATGCTCCTTCTTATGGGAGATTGTTTTTATGGTCGTATTCTGATAAAATGAATATAGTGGAGTTGTGCGTGGCAATGGTAAAATGCCATTTATTTTCATTTTTCACCTTTATGAATTGATGGGTACTCATGGAGCAGTGCCACCCTAAAGGTGTAATTACGCAACAGAAGGCATGTCTGCCAGAATAGTTGGTTGTGAATAACCTAGTGTAAAGCATGATACATAAGCGTAGTACAAGATATAAAGAAGCTGGGCTCGACACAGCGGGAGTTGTGCACAGAGTCAATAGACCAAAGCACTAGTTTTCAATCATACCAGAAAAAGAAATGGAAAACGGCGGCGGTGACACCGTGCGGCACACGTGATCCACAAAATGCCGCCGCCGGTGGGGAATGACATAGCATCCAGGGGAATGTGGGTGGTTTGATAAAGATAGTGAAACTGAAACTCTTTTTTGAAAGGAACGTATATGGTACGAAAACTATATTCTAGTCCTGTAATCTTGACGTTGACGGTAATTTTCGCGGCCTGCAGCGGCGATCCGGGGGTACGTGGGAAGAGCACTTTAGTGGAAACAAAACAAGAATCACCAGGTGGAAACTGCTCGGACGGCGGCTTTAAAATCGAGATCGGGATCGATGACGATGAAGATGCACAGCTGGATGAAAGCGAGATCGATTTCACCGCATTTATTTGTGATGGTGCAAATGGCACAAGCGCCAATGCGACCCCGGAGCAGCCGGGGCCAAACTGTACCTATGGCGGGGTCAAGATCGAATCTCCTGATATAGCCCCCCACTATATCTGTCATGGCGCCACTGGTGAAACCGGCGCGGAGGGCCAGAGTGTCATCGTAACACCTGAGGAACCCGGGGGAAACTGTGCTTACGGTGGAGAAAAGCTCCAGGTGGGAAATGGTCTGCCAACCTACGTTTGCAACGGAGCATCGGGCGCGGACGGACTGAGCGTCTCAATGATTTCGGAACCGCCGGGAGAAAATTGCGCGTACGGAGGAGTGAAGCTACAAGTCGGGGCTGGGGTAATCAGTTACATATGCAATGGAACCCTGCCGGGAACCACCCTACCCATGGTTGTGACAAAAAGTGTGACCGACATACATTACTATGACGCGCTCGCAGCCTCAGAAGTCACGGACGATGGAAGTGAATTGATTATCGTGCGGGGAGTTTGTCTGGCTACCCACACTCTACCTGATTTGCACGATACCATTTACTTTTCTGGTTTCGGATCGGGCAGTTTTGATACCTTATGTGATGCGTTACTGCCAGACACAATGTACTATGTGCGCGCCTTTGCAACCAACTCTCTCGGCACGAGTTATGGCAACGAAATATCTTTCAACACCAAGGCCCTAACCATTCCAATCCTAACTACCCAGACGGTATCCAATATCACCAGCAGCACGGCCATTTCTGGAGGTGACATCACGGATGACGGTGGAACGTCGATCCTTGAGCGTGGTCTTTGTTGGTCCGAAAGCCCAGATCCGACTACTGAAAACGAGTGCGTGTCAGAGGGTCTGGGTAGCGGAAGCTATATTGCCTTGGCGGCCGGATTGACTACGGATACGACTTACCACATAAGAGCTTATGCTACGAACGCTCAGGGTACGGGTTACGGCGAGGACCTTTCTTTTACTACTGAGGTACTACCTGTGGCTACGGTCACGACCAATGCAGTAAGCAGTATCTCATACACTACAGCAACAAGCGGTGGTAACGTGACAGGTGACCATGGATCTCCGGTAAGCAGTCGGGGAATTTGCTGGTCAATCAACCCGGAACCAACCATGAGCGACGATTGCTACATCGAGCTCGGCGGACTGGGTGTCTTTTCGGCTCATCTATCCGGTCTGACTGCCAACACGACCTATTTCGTTCGGGCCTTCGCGGAAAATGGAGGAGGAATTTCTTATGGAAACCAATTGAGTTTCAAAACTTTGCCTACCTCATTGCCGGTAATGACCACCCGGGCCATCAGCGGTATTTCTTCTTACCTGGCAGGCTCGGGGGGAGATATCAGTACAGATGGCGGCTCGACTATCACCACCAAAGGCGTATGCTGGAGCATGAATCCCAATCCCACCATCGCGAATAACAAAACCAATGATGGTGCTGGTTCGAGCGGCTACAACAGCACCATAACCGGGCTAGAAAAACTGACCACCTACTATGTCCGCGCTTACGCAACCAACACACTCGGCACCGCTTATGGTAACCAACTCAGCTTCAAAACCACTGACACCATCAACCCGGGACCCACGATTCCGGTAGTGGGCACCTCCGCCTCAACCATTGCCAGCAGCACTACGGCCTCCAGCGGCGGATATGTGAGCAACGACGGCGGTTCGGAAGTCACGGCACGCGGTGTTTGTTGGAACACAACCGGAAACCCGACTTTGGATAACACTTGTTCGTCGGATGGCAGTGGTGTTGGATTCTTCACGAGTAACGTCACCGGTCTGAGTGGCTGTGGGGAGATATACTACATCAGAGCCTATGCCACCAACAGCACGGGCACCGCTTATGGCATTCAAAACACGGTAAGTACGGGTTTGTTGCCCGCGGTCAGCACTGCGGTGGTCACGGATATCGGTTATTATGCGGCGGTTTCCGGAGGCTCCATTTTTGATGATGGCGGTTGTCCGATCATCGGTAAGGGCGTCTGTTGGAGTTGGAATCCAAATCCAACCCTCGGCAATCCCCACACCTCTGATGGAGCGGGAAGCGACAGCTTTATCTCAAATATTACCGGGCTGATGGGCTATCAGACATATTACGTGAGGGCCTATGCCACCAACAGCGTGGGGACGACCTACGGAGAGCAGGAGATCTTCGTGACGGCCGAACCCCCTACCCCGTATATTGGACAAAATTACGCCGGTGGCATTGTTTTTTACATCGACGGGACTGGAGAGCACGGACTGGTCGTCGCACCGACGGACCAGGGATTCTATAATTGGGGTTGCGATGGCACGAGCATCTCTACGGGCACGGCCCTAGGCGATGGGCCTACAAATACTGCCGCCATCGTGGCTGTTTGTGGTGAATCCAACTTTGCCGCCAAGATAGCGAACGATCTCGTATTGAACGGCTATGACGACTGGTTCATGCCCTCGTTAGACGAACTCTCCCTCATACGAAATCAGCTCTATCTCAAAGGCTTAGGCGGTTTTGCAGAAGGTGAATATTCTTCTTCCAGCCAAGGTTCAGCCAGTGAAAACTGGATGATATACTTCCCCCACGGTTTTTCGTGGAAGTATCCAAAATTGATTGGCCTTAGACTTCGTTCCGTTCGCGCTTTCTAGGTTGAAGTCCCCTTTACAGACAACATACAACCGAGATGTTCACCGAACAGAATCTAATTCACGACCCTGACAACCTGCATTCCACTTCCGCCCCACCCAACCCCGAATGCCAAACCCACGGTCGGGGTGTACTTCGAGTCACTGCCGTCATAGGAGTAGTAAAATGGCATGGTGGCGTTGAGCTCACAAAACAACCGTATCGTGCTGGCCCGTAAAAACTCGAAACCAAAACCGATTTCAGCCTGTAGACCAGTGCCCGAATAATCCCGGCCGGATTCGCTCACGGCCGTGCCGCCCCAGCTGAGTCCGCCTCCCAGATACAGGCTGGAGTTTGCCAACGAATCGAAGAAATACAACACCATCAATTTTACCCAAGATCCGTTGATCCCACCTTCACCGGACAACTCGCCTTCCTCCGAATCGAGACCAAACTGCAAGTTGAAAAAAGAAGCGTCAATACCGATGGTATCGAGCTCATACCGCCATCCGACCCCAAGAAGCGGACCAAAGTGGAAATCATCTGCAATCGCGCTGCCATATCCGATCTTCGCATACCATATCGAATCCGCCTGGGCTCTGCGGGGAGCCATCTGATCGTTGGTGGCGTTGGTTCGGTCCAGCGAATCGGACGAAGTCGACATGGGTTGACCGCTGAGCAACGATTTGACCATCTGGCTGTACAAATGGGGTAACTCATCGATCGACGCGGCTCGGGCCGTGCGTTCTCCTTTTGGACCGCGAATGGTCGCATTGACGGTTTTGCCCAATCTCAGGTTGTACAACACATAGGTCTCCGTACACATTTGACCGCTTCGATCCACCTCGACGCCCTCTTTTTCAAACGTATCCTGCAACACCAGTTTGGCGGCCGCCTGATCGGCTTCAGTCAGGTTGTCTCTCTCGAGATCAAGCGTCACACACACACCCGCAACAGCTACCTGGCTGAAAGACATCCATAAAGCCGGAAGTAAAACCGCTAAAAATCCAATTTTTTTGAAACCTCTTTTTACAATTTCTGCGCCTGCAATCATCGTGACAACCTCCGTTTTTGGAATTTCATGGGATATGCAACATGGTATATGAATGAGTTTAGGCGGGAATCGGAGTCAGTGTCCAGGTTTTTTACACCATTCGATTGTGATGCAATACAACCACCACCAAAGCAACCAGCATCTCCGAAATCTCACACCCCGCACCCAGGGTGTCTCCAGTCGAACCTCCGATTTTTTTGAGCGTATAGAGGCCAAAAACCAAAGTCCCCGCAACCGATATCCCCAGAGCCAACACTCCAAACAATCCATAAACGAGCCAACCTGCCGCTGCGGATACAGTGAGCGATACCAACACACTTCCGGTTTTCCCCCCTCCATAAAACGCCCGGCCCAATCCTGCTGTTGATTTTCTTGCATAGGGAAAACAGGCGATAAGTATCACCAAAGATGTCCGACCCGCAAGCGGCATCAAAAAAACCGTCTTGTAAAGAACAGGTAATGCAATACCAGCGAGCATGGAGGTTTTGGCAAGCAACATGCCGACAACCGCCATAACACCCATGGGACCGACCCGGCTGTCTCGCATAATCTCCAAGATGCGCTCCCTGGGCCTCGAGCTCAAGAGCCCATCCGCGCTGTCTGCCAGGCCGTCCATATGCAGGCCCCCAGAAACCAGCAGCATGGCAAAAACCAAAAAAACCGCAAGCGGAAAGGCCGGAAGCGCCCGACCGAGCCCCCAGGCCAAAATCGCCAGAAACCCTCCTATCAACAAACCCACCAGGACAAAAGCATACAGGCTGTTTCTAAGATCGGCTTGGTCCGCTTGTCTCGCGGTAGGCAGCGGCAAGACGGTAAGAAACCGAAGGGCTTCCAGCAAAAACTTCATTCGACGGCCTTGGACACGGAGGCTTCCTCAAAGGTTGCCACCTCGCACAGCACCGCAACCGCCGCCTCCACCAAATTCATCGCCAGTGCCGCTCCGGTACCCTCACCCAAGCGCATGCCAAGATCCAACAATGGATTTTTATCCAAAAACTCTAACATATACGCGTGTCCGGGTTCGACGCTTCTATGGGCTGCAATCACGTAATCCATGGACGTTGGACACAAAAGCTTGGCTATCAACGCACCGGCCGTCGAAATAAATCCGTCAATGAGAATCGGTTTTCTTTGCACCGCAGAAGCAAGAATAAGGCCCGCAATACCTCCGATTTCAAAACCTCCCACCTTCCGAAGTACGTCGATTCCATCCTGGGGATCGGGCCGATTGATTTCCAGCGCCTTTGTGATGATTTCTATCTTATGCTGGTGCTTTTGCGTATCGATACCGGTGCCATGCCCGGTTACGTACCGAGGAGCCTTATTGCACACCACCGCCGCAATGGCCGAGCTCGCCGTGGTATTGCCGATCCCCATCTCTCCCGTACCGAACAAGTCGGATTGCCGACCAAGCTCATTGGCCAACCGTATTCCCGACTCAATGGAACCCACCGCCTGCGCTTGGGTCATGGCGGGACCTAACGCCAGATTGGCGGTCCCCTTTCCCTGGCTGCAGCCTTTGATCTTCTCTTCTTGAATCAGAGTAGACAGATCCCCACTTACCCCCATGTCGACAACCACCACATTTGCTTTGCTTTGCCGAGCCAAGGCGTTGATCCCGGCGCCCCCGTTTACAAAGTTATGGATCATCTGCAGGGTGACTTCCTGGGGATATTGACTCACTCCTTCCGCCACTACGCCATGATCGCCCGCCATGGTCACCATGGTCTTTCTGGCAACCTTGGGACGGATGGATCCTGTCATGCCCGCCAGATCGACGGCCAAATCCATCAGTCGGCCCAACGCCCAGTGCGGCATGGACAACTGGTCGAGTCGATCCCTTGCTTTCTTTCGGCTTTCTTTGTCATGAGGTAGAACGGATTGGATGGTTTCCTGCAACAAGCCCATGGTTTTATCCTTTCAGATGAAGAGGTAATCCCGATATCATCAAAATCACCCGGTCGGCAGCTTCGGCTATCACCTGGTTGCACTTCCCGGCCAAGTCCCGAAAACATCTTCCCAGATGGTTTTCAGGCACAACCCCCATACCCACCTCATTGGTCACCAAAACAACCATGCCCGGCCTGTCCCGGCAGGCTTCGATAACCCGGGAGGACAGAATTTGGATCTCGGACTCGGTGGGATGCCGGCCATTTTGTTCTGCGGCATACAGCAGGTTGCCGATCCATAACGTCAAACAATCCACCAGAATCACAGCATGTTCACGATCTTTTTCCAAGACCTTGACAAGATCCAGTTGCTCCTCGATTGTCTCCCACCCCAAATGCTTTCTCTCCTCCTGGTGAGCCCGCACCCGCATGCGCATCTCGTCATCGATGATCGGACAGGTGGCCACAAAAAGATGCCGGCCTTCAAGCTCTCCGGCCAACCTGAGCGCATAGCGGCTCTTTCCGGATCGACACCCTCCGGTAATCAACACCAACCGGGCCATCTTGTTGTACCTTCCAATGTTCCCATGCACCAATTTGGAGAAACAGCTTCTTGAGCATGCACGTTATCCGGCTTTTTCACAGAATACCGCATCACTGCAACGCAGACAACGTACGAAAGGGTATAGGCAGATTGACACACCGGCGTCAATACCCACCATGCACGAATCCAAGCCTCTCACCCCGATTCGACAGAGACTTGATATCACCAGGGTTGGGTTTCGAGATTGGACCTTTCGGGATCCTTTATAGAGACTCCACCCGGCTGATGATGACGGTGATGTTATCTACCCCGCCGGCCTCATTGGCTTTTTGAATTAATGTCTTGCAGGCATCGTCTGGTTCCACGAGCTCCAGGACCGTATCGAGAATTTCCTGATCCTTCAACATTCCACTCAATCCGTCAGAACACATCAGATAGATATCATCCTTGCGTACCGGGTGGCGGGTAAGATCCACGGTCACCATGTCCTTCATACCCAAAGCCCTGACAATCACGTTCTTATGAGGAAAGTTGTCAATCTCCTCAGGCGTCAATTTTTTAGCTTTTATATAGTCGTTGAGCAAAGAATGATCTTCGGTCAGCTGCGCTATCTTGCCGCCTCGGATCCTGTATACCCGCGAGTCTCCCACATGAGCGACCAAAACATCCGTGTTTCCCGAGTAATACACACCAGCAATGGTCGTACCCATACCGCGATACCGCGGCTCACGCTGCGAGGCCTCATAGATCCTCAGGTTTGCCAATTTCACCGCGGTAATGAATCGATTTTCATCATACGGACGATTTCTGTCCATTTTATAGGGCCATGTAATGTCCTGATCCTGCCTGGTGGCCCTGAAGAAATTGGCAATACCTTCGACAGCGATCTGACTCGCCACCTCTCCCGAGCTGTGTCCCCCCATGCCGTCGGCGACACAGAATAGGTGTTCTTCCGCCATTTTAAGCAGATTGTCTTCGTTTCTACTCCGCCTGACTCCAACGTCTGTTTCGCCGCCGAATGCGACTTTCATATCTCCAGGCCCTCAATCGGATGGTTTCTCCACTTAACATGTATATTCCAAAAATGTCAAGGAGATGCCCAAGATTATCCCAAACCGATCGGATGGCAAACTATTTTATCGAAGTCTCTGGACATGAGGGTCGAATCTATGGAAAATAGGCGCTCGTTGGAGGGATGGCCGAGCGGCTGAAGGCGGCGGTCTTGAAAATCGCTGCACCGAAAGGTGCCGGGGGTTCGAATCCCTCTCCCTCCGTCGGCACATGCAGCGGCTCGAGCCCAAAGAATCCTACGCTTTGGGCTCGAGCCGGTTGAGTATGGATATGCAACCACACGGGTTGTTGCCAGGTTTTCCTAGGAAGCGAGTCAATGCAATGTACAAAGATGTAGAAAAATTTCCCAATTTCGTAGAGCTTGAGAAAAAAATCCTACTTTTTTGGCAAAAGCACGAAATTTTTGAAAAACTTCGCGAGAAAAACCAATCCAAGCCCAGTTGGAGCTTTCTGGACGGTCCGATTACCGCAAACAATCCGATGGGCGTTCACCACGCGTGGGGTCGTTCGCTGAAAGATATGTTCCAGCGATACCATGCCATGTGTGGAAAAAAGCTCCGTTACCAAAACGGTTTTGATTGCCAGGGACTATGGGTCGAAGTGGAAGTGGAAAAAGAACTGGGATTTAAAACCAAGAAGGATATCGAATCCTACGGCGTCGCCAAGTTTGTCGAAGCGTGCAAACAAAGGGTCACGAAGTTCTCCAAGGTGCAGACCGATCAATCCATTCGACTGGGTTACTGGATGGATTGGAACAATTCTTATTATACCATGAGCGAAAAAAACAACTACACGATCTGGCAGTTTTTAAAAAAATGTCACGATCGGGGCTACATCTACAAAGATTTCGACTCCATGCCCTGGTGCCCGCGTTGCGGCGTGGGTTTATCCCAAATGGAAATGCACGAAGGTTACAAATGGATGCAACACTTGTCGGTGGTGGTGCGGTTTGCGTTACGTCATCGTACGAACGAAGCCCTTTTGGTTTGGACAACCACCCCCTGGACGCTTACTTCCAATGTCGCCGCAGCCGTGAATCCCGACATGTCCTACCTCAAGGTAAAACAGGGGAACTGGACATATTACCTTGGAGAAGAAAACTGGAACAACGATCGCCGCATCGAAATGGACGAGGAATCCAGCCAGGGGAAAAGACGTAAGACCTACAGGCTCAAATCACTCCCCGAACACCTGAAAGCTTATGTAAAAGAGGATGTTGAAATCGTCGGCCGGGTTGCCGGCAAAGAGCTCGTGGGTTTGGAGTACGATGGCCCCTTTGACGAGCTTATGGCCCAAAACGAACCCGGAGGCTACCCAAACCCGGACGTGAAGCTCAGAAACAAGAACGGCACGAGCTGTCACCGCATCATCGCATGGGAAGAAGTAACCGGTTCCGAGGGTACCGGCATCGTCCACATCGCTCCGGGCTGTGGAAAAGAAGACTTCGAGCTCGGCAAGAAATACAATCTGGTATCTTTGTCACCGCTCGACGAGGGCGGAGTGTTTCTACCCAAGTTCGGGTGGCTGGAAGGCATGCACGCCCACGACGTAGCCCCTAAAATCAGAGACAACCTCAAAGAAAAAGGGATTCTGATCGCAGAGGAGAGCTACCCCCATCGCTATGCGCACTGCTGGCGCTGTGCTACCCCGGTGCTCTATCGGATGGTGGACGAATGGTACATCTCGATGGAGTGGCGCGACGAGATCATCAAGACGGTTTCCAAAATTCGATGGATCCCCGAATACGGCGAGCAACTCGAGCTTGATTGGCTTCGAAACATGGGCGACTGGATGATATCCAAAAAGCGGTATTGGGGGTTGGCATTGCCCATTTGGCAATGTGACCGATCCGATCACCCCGATCCCCAATCCCGATGCAATTGGTTTACCGTTATCGGCAGCCGCGAAGAGCTCAATCAAAAGGCTGTATCCGGCCTCGACCAGCTCGAAGGCCACACCCCGCATAGACCTTGGATCGATGCAGTCAAGATCCGCTGCGAAGCCTGCGGCCAGACGGCCTCCCGTATTTCGGATGTGGGCAATCCCTGGTTGGACGCAGGGATCGTGCCTTACTCCACCATGGGATATGATGATCCGAACACCTGGAAAGAATGGTTTCCTCCCAACTTGGTGCTGGAGTGTTTTCCAGGCCAGTTTCGAAATTGGTTTTATGCCGTATTGGCCATGAACGCCATGATGCAACAAGACGTCTGGGCCGATCGCACTGCAGGCCGATCCGAGGTGCTGCCTCCGTTTAGAACCTTGCTCGGACACGCGCTGGTACGGGATGAAGAAGGCAAGGAAATGCACAAAAGCCTTGGAAACGCCATTAGTTTCGAGGCTGCGGCCGACAGCATCGGGGCCGAGGTCATGCGATACATCTACGCCTGCCAAAACCCAACCATGAATCTCAATTTTCCGGACATCTCTGAAAAACGAAAACAGAACAAGGTCCACCTCGATCAAGAAGCCTACCGAAAACTGCTTACATTATGGAACTGCTACAGCTTTTACATCACATACGCATCGGTGGACAAAATCACACCCGATCAGCTGAACGTGGCCATCGAGCGCCGCAGCGATCTCGATCGGTGGATCCTATCCAAATTTCAGCATTTGGTGAAAAAAGCCCGAAAAAGCTTCGAAAACTATCAGATACATACGTTCATGGAACCGTTCGAACGCTTTCTGGATGATTTATCCAATTGGTACATCCGTCGATCCCGCAGACGATTTTGGAAAAGCGAAAACGATACCGAAAAAATGGCGGCCTTCGCCACGTTATATGAGATTCTGGAAGGGACCTGTCGTCTCATGGCGCCCATCATGCCGTTTTTAAGCGAGGAAATCTATCAAAACCTGGTTCTAAGTGTCGCGAAGAACAACCCATTGAGCGTGCATCTGCTGGCTTTTCCAGAAGCCGATGACACCAAAATCAATTCACAGCTCGAAACCCAAATCGATACAGTGGTGCGGTATAAAAACCTTGGTTTGAGTCTTAGAAACCGCGAGAACATCAAAGTTCGTCAACCCTTGGGAAAAATACTCATCAAACCGCAATCCGACGACGAATCCGCAGCGTTGCAGATCGAAGCATTACAGAACCAAGTTCTCGAGGAGCTCAACATCAAATCGATGCAACTCATCACCTCGACTTCGGGCCTCGTAGAGACTTCGGTGCGACCCAACTTCAAATCTCTGGGTGCCAAACACGGACCGGTGCTGAAAGAAATCCAAAAAAAAATCGAAGAGGCCGACCCGCAACAAATCCTTGGAGCCATCCGGAATGACGGCACCTACCCTGTCCGACTGCCTGACCAAACCATCGAGCTTTCCAAAGATGATCTGGATATCCAACACAAAGGGACCAATGGACTATCCGTGCTCATAGACGGCGAAGCTTTCGTCGCACTGGATACAACCATCACGCCTGAGCTTAGGGATGAAAGCATCGCCCGTGATTTTGTGCGGGCCGTTCAGATCCAAAGAAAAGAAATGAACCTGCATGTCGCCGATCGAATAAAACTTCGATTTCGAACCGATACGAAAGAAACCTGCCGGGCTATCTTGACCTGGTCGGATTACATCCGTAAAGAAACTCTGGCGCTCGAGCTACTCGAAGATAATGGGTTGGACATTCATGTCAACAAACCGCATAAAATCGGTGGTCACAGAGTCTATACCGCAATCCAATCCAGCTCGAAGTAGGCCTTAATCGACAAGCTCAACCGGCGGGATTGAGCAATCGACCCATGAAAAGAATGCTATCGGTCGGGTTGTGGCGAATCATAAAAACAAAGGGATGATCCGCGCGAAAGACTTTCGGTTCGACCACTTGTGCAGAGTAGGTCATCACCACGGCGGTAGCGGCGGCGGCTTCAGTACCTTGTTCATTGATATCTAAATACGCTTTATGCAGCACATCAGAAATATGTATCCTGTCATCACCAGCATACATGCCGGAAAAATCAGCTTGACCCGGGTCAAAAGCTTTTCGCACCCCCAATTTTACCAGGGGTTGAATCAAAGAAAACGACTGTTCAATTTTAAATTTCGGTAGAACCACTTGCACTTGCTGCTGTGATAGGCCTCGCAACATGGTATCCAGGTATTGCGGGGTTAATCTCTTTTCCAACCTGCCGATTCCATTTCGTTCTTTTGGCAACAAAACCAACAACGCAAATTGATTTCCTCGATACGGCAACTCCAGCAACTGCTCCGTTTGGGTCTCCGCATATCGTAAGCTTGCGGTTTGATGCATGCTTGCGGTTTGGATTTTTTTTGCACCTGCAACGTAAAACGGCCGTGATTGGGTGTTGGGTTTTTCAAATCGAGATGCCCATTGTCCTTTGAAGTAGATCGCATTGGCCAACACCAACCGGGTGCGTGCGTCCAGAACACCTTTTGCTATCAACTCTTTGATTTTTTGACGCGTCTGGGTTTCTACCCACCGGTTGATACGAGATCGGGCCGCCGGTTCGTCACCAAAATCCAATTTCTGGATACCGGCACGATACCAACGTTTGGTAAGATCGAGAAAATCGGTCCTGAGGTTACATTCTTGGCAAGCCCACAATGCGTTGGCGGTATGCAGGGATACATGCTCGGCGGCAATGAGGTCCGAGTTCAGGGAGGCATAGGCCGCATGCAGTTTGTCTAAGGGCAGTTTGTAACCGAATACCTTTGCCAATTCGGATGCGGTCCCTCCACGGGCGCCTGCATAAGTCATTGCAAATACAGTTGAAATACTGTACGGCGCAAAGAATAGATTCTCGGTGTTTTTGCTCAATTGTCGGTATAGATTCAAAGACAGAGAAGCCAATCCCATAGAGACGGATCCTGCATCCACTTGGGCACCGCCCCTACGGGTTTTCATTTCTGGGGATGAGGCATCCGCCATCACGATGCTATCTCCTTTCGATCCATTTGGAATATCACGGTTTCTTTGAAGCTGTTTTTCCGCATTAACAGGCTTCAAGGCACCAGCAGTATCCGAATGGCGAGCTTTCGAGTCGTTGCTGCAACCCATCGGCAGAACCAACAAGATGATGAAAAGAGCTGTACATGTAGACATGATTGTATTTCCTTTCTGCTTAATCATGACGAATAGAAATCGATTAAGATCTCAAACCCACCATGAATTCCAAATAAAAAACCACGCCCCAAGTATTCCAATGGCCGGATGATAATGCAAACCAAACTCGGCCAACAAGAGAATAAAACTTTTAGATCATCTTTTTCATGCAGTCCTTCGGACCGGCAAATGATTTTTCAAAGCAAACCACTGAAAATCCACATTTTATTTTCACAGGGTTGGTATGCTCATACCAACAAAAAACCTATTTTTTCACACCGACGCAAATAAAGCATATCTCCCTAATTGAAAAAGAGAAACTTCACACGCCCGAAAAAATCTCCTCACTTTTTTTTCAAAATGTCAGCTACTGTTGACTTACAGTATTTGACATGGAATAATTTTATGGTAAGGATTCGGGGTTCGTGATTATGAAACCGAACTGGAGGATAAGAACCAAAAACCTCCTAAGGGGGGGCTACCATGAAGGCCTCAAAAGATTAGGGCCTTCTTGCGCACCTGGGTGCGTCCCCATCCCCCCCGACACCCGGGAGCCTTGAAGGCCCACTTTTTAACGAAGCGGTAATGAGATACCGATAAAAGATGAAAATCCTTCCACCCATACGATCGCTTCAGACACGTAAAGCGACTCTTTCTCGCTTGTTCGCGAAGCGACCAACCATTCGAGGCTCGAAATCTTGATAAATCCGACTCATGCAGACTACGGCCCCATCCGGATCTTGGTAGTCGATGATGAGCAGGTCGTACGGGAAGTTATCTGTAATGCACTCGAAGGCCCCAATATTTTTCTGGTTGAAACCTCCAACGGGGAAGAAGCCATTTCTCTGCTTTTGCGAGAAGCTTTTGATCTGGTAATCGCGGACAAGAATCTACCCGGCATCACCGGCATGGATGTCATTCGTAGGGCCAGGGCAATCGATCCTAATATGGGCGCCTTGCTGATTACCGCCTATGCATCCCGCGATTCCGCCGAAGAAGCGATGGCCATCGGAGTCGACAATTATATCGAGAAACCCTTCGGCATTACCGATCTGGAGGAAAAAGTCAAAGACGCTTTGGCGAGAAGAGAAGTACGGCAACGAATCAATGAACCAAAAACCGGCAGATCCGGCAGCGTCAAACGGCGACGAGTTACAATTTGCGAACCCAATCAAGAGGATTTGGATCTTTTGATTGCCGGCATCAAATTGTTGGGTCATCAACCCAGATCCGTCCGACAAGTTATCGAAGTCATCGAAACCCTCAGAACCAAGCAAGCCGACACCCTCATCTGCAACCTTGAGCTTTTACATCTCGACAATGCCAGATCTTGTTTTCTTCGAAGTATCATACAGGTGCATCCACAGATTCGTTTCGTAGCTGTCTCTCAGCAACGCAACGTGGACAATATTGTTCAAGCCATCCATCATGGAGCCAGAAAAATATTATATACACCTCTGGAGAGCGGTATGACCGTTGCGCGTGAGCTGGAAGGTTTTCTGGGTAGATCCATCCTCACCGAGCCCTCAGAATGATGCTTCGATTACAACAACTGCCTGGTTTCTCGAAACGATATTCCCAATTCTTGTAGCTCTTTGAGGATAGGCGTATAGATTGCCGGTATCACCGGCACATGGACGCCCCTTTCTTTCAGCCTGCCATCCATCAACATTCTGACGCCTATCGCCGCCGGGAGCGATACCGTACGCGCCATGGAGCTGTCTCCATCGGGAATACCATAATCCAACATGATCGCGGTGACACACTCTTTTCGATTGCCTTGCTCATAGCTGAAACTGATATCATGTCGCATGATGAGCATGTCCCGTTCACCCGGTTTGTAGGTAAGAGTTTCACTCATCAACACCGCCAACAGATCCATCAAAGAACCGGATGGAATCTTTATGGGCCGATCATCGAGCATGCCGATGTATGACAAAGCTTCCAGAGGAGAATCCTGGGGTTCCAAACCCAATTTGGCGGGTAGGGCTTGATGAATCGGCCTCCCAAACAGCTCCTCCATCAATCCAAGGTAGGTCTGATTGCGAAAATCATGTTTGGGGCCGTCTTCCAACAAACCAAGCCCTATCAACCCGGTATAGAGCTTGCAGTGCCCGGGATATCGAAGGGTGCCACGGAACATATCTTTGACCGAAGCATGAAATCCATAGATTTCTTTATATGCAACCGAATCACGATTGGGATATCCCTCAAACGCACCCAAGCCCGGAATTTCGACAATCGCAGGATTTGCAAACAACTGATCCGCATCGATCTCGATGACCCGACCGGCCCGTTCGTACAAGGCTGCATTTCTCGCCGCGATGAGCACCCCTTTGGGGCTCCACGAAAACTTGTAACCAAAGGGGTTGTCATTTGCCTCCGGCGCCGGCAACCCTCCACACCAAGAAGAAAATCCTATCAGTTTACCTCCAAGTTGCTCTTCATGGTGGATCACGCTCATGGCCGACATGTGATCCATTCCGGGATCCACTCCCATTTCGTTGAGCAACAAAAGCTGCTTTTTCTTGGCCTGCTCATCAAGCGCACGCATTGCGGGACTTACGTATGACGTCGTTACCATATGTTTATCCAGATCCAAACACATCCTGGCTACATCAATATGCCGGGCGGCCGGTAGCAAGCTCACCGCGACATCTGTTTGAGAAACCAAACGTCGCAACTCGTCTTTATCATCCACGTTGAATTCGAGCGCCCGACCCTTGGAATATCCGTCCACCAGTTTTTGGGCTTTTGCCGCGGTTCGGCTTGCAACCGTAATCTCGAATCCATGATCCAGCAAATACCTCACCAACGGTCCGGCCACCAACCCTGCTCCAAGCACCAATATTTTATTCATCTCTCCCTCCTCCTTTTATCCGCCCACCAAGACATGGACGAAGATAACGAAAGCCGGGCGCCAAATCTCCGGCATGCGCAATGACGGCCCGCTTGATCGGCAGGGGCAAATCCAGCTCATCAAAATCGGCCTGGAAATCGGCTCGAACGATCGCTGGGACAAACTGCATCAGCGCCTCTCCAAAATCATGCGAGGACTCACGCGGCAACTCGCAGGGCAGGTTGTCGACCGCCAGAACAACCGGTCCGCGACCAGCCACCCCCATGGCGATCTGCCCGTCTTGGGGCTGATACACAAACACCGGATCCCCCGGTTCGGTACATTTTAGACAACACTCGATGGATCCCTCGACATCACAGGTAATATCGCCTATTACCCGCAAGCGGGGCTTGGGATGATTTTCCCAAAGATGTTTGAGCGCCTGCTTGGTCACCAAGCGAGGATAGCGCGGCGCCCAATAAATACAATTGACCAAAACCGTAAGCACAGGCAAGTATCGCTCGAAATCGCTCTCGTAAAGCTCGGGATGATCGTAGTAATGTTGTAACTCGAATGTGTCCTTCAAATCCTTGGGACGCACCAGGTGCTCTTCTTTGAAAACCACTTTGAGGATCGACTCCTTGGATCCGATTTTTTCAAGCTCATGGGGTTGAACTTCTTTATGCGGCAGCAGATCGAATATCTCCTGCGCACCATTCGACACATTGCCGTAGCCGGTAAAACCAAACACCATGGGAGTCAGTTTTTCCGGCAATCCATCCCGCCTCAATCTCTCGGCCGACCGACCCACCGCCTGTTTGATCTCTTTCAGATCGGCGTATGCATGAGCAGGTTTCACCTCGGCAAACGGTGTGTTCAGGCCCTCTTGGCTCAATCTACGTCCAAGTGCCCATAAGGTATCGGTCATCCCGGCCAGGCCGGCATGCCTTCCGAAGAAAACCAATCGCTTGCCGGCCTGATCGGTGATTTTCTCGTAATCCATCAATGTGCAACCCAGCTCTATCAACTTGGCCAACATAGGCATGTTATACGGTTGACCCTTGATGACATGGGCGAAATACATATAGGCGCAACCGGACTTGAAGAAATCCAACGGAATTTCCTTGACTGCCAAAACCAATCGGCAATCATCGAGATCCTCTCTGACTTGTGCGCCGGCCTGCAGGTAGTCCTCATCAGAAAAAGCCCTTCTACGAGAGGGCTGAATCACCACTTCGATACCTTGTGCAATCAACCTGGCAACCTGCTCGGGGGTGAGCGGCGCCCGGCGTTCCCAATCGTTTTTATCTTCCCTTCGAATTCCGAGTTTGGTATTTCGCGGCATCCCTGGTATCCTCCAAACAGTGTTGTATCGATGCTTGCAGGTGGATGTCAACCATGTCGAATTTTTCAGGGAGACGCCATGTCAGTGCTTAAATGGTTGGGATTGAAAACAGATCGGACCCCCGGAGAACCGGATTCGCCTTCCACACAAACCATACGGCGTATTGCCGAGCAGATGGATCAACTGGATCCAAACACCGCCAAATTCATAGCGGCCTTTGCCTACCTTTTAGGCAGGGTAGCCAACGCCGATTTGGACATCAGCCGCAAAGAGACCCACATCATGGAAAAACTCATCATCGAGCAAGCCGGTCTGCCGCAAGATCAAGCTGTGTTGGTGGTGCAGATGGCCAAAAACCACGCCAAGCTGTTTGGAGGCACGGAAAACTTCCTGGTGACCCGCGAATTTGAACAAGCCGCCACAAAAGAGCAAAAGCACACCCTCCTGCGCTGCCTCTTCGCAGTCTCGGCCGCAGACGACTCCATCTCCACACTCGAAGACAACGAAATCAGCCAGATCGCATCAGAGCTGCACGTGGATCAAAGAGATCTTGCCTCGATCCGGGCAGAATACAAAGAGTACCTGGCAGTGCTGAAGCCGAAAGAGTAACCCGCACGGGACTGGCTTCAGGTAGTTTCCGCTCTATCCGGGAAGCCAGGAAGAAATTCAGGCCGATTCTCAACGGACAAACAAAGCGCCCGGTACATTATGGATTCCGCTTTCGTTGAAATGGGAGTGTACGGCCATTTCCCAAAAACGTCCATCACTCATTTCGAAGCTGGTAAATATACGGCCCAAGTTTTGGTGGCCCAATTCACTCGGAGTTTGATGGCAATGTGCCCATAACCCATCATGACCATCCAACAAATGCAAACCAAACTCGTCGTGCCCATCCGCTTCAAACTCTTCCTGCCGGTGTGCGGTGGTGCAGGCATAACCCTGGTCCGTAAGCAACTTGCCGTCGGATTTGTATACTGCAAAAGGTCCATAGGTGTTTTCCCTACACCAGGACGCCCCATCAAAGAAGTTGCAGCCGTCCGGTAAGGCGGCATAAATATAATCATCCGTGGTTCCACCCACATAGGCCAGCACCTCTTTGGAAGAAGCATCCCATAAGCTTTCAGCATTGATGGAGTAGTTGGCAATGCCCGCATCGTTTTTGGTCGGATCGAGCACATCCAGGCTCAGCTTTCCATAAAAAGAAGCCCCGGGCCTCGGATAAGCGTTGCCGGACCATTTGGCCGGCCGGCCGTCCAGTCCGTATATCGCAACCAACGTCCAACCACCTCCCTCGGTGGTCATGTCGCAATAGACCTGTATCGGCATACCTGTAGGATCGGGTGTAATCCAATATATACCGTCTCCGCGGGAATGACCGCCTGCCAGAATGGAAGCACAGCTGGATCGATCCTTACAAACCGTCGGATCCTGATCGGGATTGTAGACTCCCGGGCAGTTGTCCTCGTTGCCGCATACCCCGTCTCCATCGATATCGTTTTGCGGATCATAGGGACAGGGGGCTTTTTCGCAGACAAAACCAGTATTGATGGTATAATCACATGGCCTGTCGTTCCATTTACCATGAGCGGTACCACCAATAATCCAATGTCCGCAATCTTCTTCTGTTACTCCACCCGCATTGTTTGGCTCACCCGTATTCCAGGGGCGTTCCGCCTGATTTAAATATGTATCTATCGAACCATCCTCCCAAACCCAAGTGCTTTCTATCGCCAAATCATTGAATCCAAGCCACACGGCATCGCGACCGCCCAAATGAGCCTCGCATCGATTGGCGCACCAACCATTTTCTTCATTATCCTGGATCGATACCATCTGGTATCCCATTTCATAGCAGATATTACGCGCATTGTGCCAGTTGACCACCTGCGGACAGAAAAGATATAAGTGTCCATTGTAGGTCTCTGAAACACACCCACCACACACTTGCTCATCCAAAAGACCGTCACAATCGTCGTCTTTGCCGTTACAGATTTCATCCGCGTGCGGATACACGAGCGGGTTGAGAGGGGCGCAGTCACAAGCGTCTGCAAATCCGTCACCATCGGTATCGGGTTTGCCTCCACACAAAGACTCACATATATAGGCGTGCGACTCGTTGCAGGCTAGATCGTGCCAGGCCCCCGCCAAATTTTCGAGCCAGGCGACACAATCATCACCATTGTCGGGATCCGTATGGGGATGGCCGGTGCCCCAATTTCTATAGTCAGCAAGATCTTCACTGTCCCATACCCACGATCCCTCGCCAGCCATATCGTTCAAACCAATCCAAGTGGTGGCTCCTTGTAATTTACCGGTGACGAGCGACCAGAGTTGCTGATTTTCTTCCTGGTCGTTGATGGTTGCCAGGGTGTAACCATAATAGTCATCACAAAGGTCGGACGCTTTTGTCCAATCAACCGGCCCCTCACACACCATATATGCATGGTCGAACAGCTTCTCCGTGGGACAACGGCAGGTATGCGCGGCATCATCGGGCTTGGTGTTGCAATCGTCGTCAAGACCGTTACAGCTTTCCTGTGCATCCGGGTGAATCTTGGGATTTCGAGGTGCGCAGTCATTTTGATCGGTGCTTCCGTCGGCATCATCATCTTCGTCACAGACATCACCCAACTGATCCCCGTCGGCATCAACTTGACCGGGGTTGTAATGCAAAGGGCAGTTGTCTTGCTGCTTGCAGTAACCGTCTCCATCCGCGTCGTTGTCCGGATCTTTGGGACATGGATCACAACCATCTTGGATCCCATCCGCATCGGTGTCAGGATCGTCTTGACAATTAAATGTATCCCGGCAACACAACACACCACCCCTTTCGGCTGCGAGCTTGGTGATGTTGAGGGCCTCTCTTTTTCCGTCTGTTCCACAATGCCACGGCGGGCCCAAGGCGTTGCAAAGATCGTTGCTGGCGCGATCCAAAGGCTTGCAGGATTCGTGCACCGGGCTGTAGCCGATGTTGCCGCATCCATAAAGATCATCAAAGTTGACCGAGTCACATTGAAATCCTCCCGGTCCGCTTTGGCGGGAAGTAAAAAAGATCTCTCCGGTTACGTCCTTGTCCACTCCCGCACACCCCTTTTCTTGATCTTGGCTGGATTCGGCAACATCCATGGCGCTCGCGCATACGTGCCAGCCCTGGATACAAAGGTCGGCCACGTTACATCCAATCCCCTCTGGATTCGCGCTATCGTCACCGGCCTTTCGCCCACATGCGGGTAGAAACGTATCTTTGACACCCGGGATCGACCATCCACCAGAGCACCCGGCAATGTTTTTATGATAGCCGGCGTCCAAAAAGCCTTCCCGTTCTCCGTCGGAGCATCCGATGTTGCAGGCTGCGTTGTCCACTATGCCATCGCAATCATCGTCCTTGTGATTGCATAACTCAACCGCTCCCATATACACCTTGGGATTGTAGGGCGCGCAATCGTCTTTTCCACAATAGCCATCACCATCGTCGTCCACATCCGGATATCCACATCCACAGCTACCCGGCTCGGTTTTGGCCGGATCGTCCTTGCAGAGATCTTTACAATCCGGTGTGCCGTCTTTATCCGTATCAGTCGGATCGTCCACTTTGCCGCAACCACACACACCCGGCTGAATCTTGCCGGAGTCTTCTGGGCACTCGTCACAGGCATCCGGAGTTTTATCCGCATCTTTGTCGATACCATCGTCTCCCTTACTGCAAATGTCCTCAGGATTGCATACCCCGTCTGCATCATCATCCTTGCAAACAATCTGGGTGGCTTCACCCGGACAACCGCCCAATACAACGAGACCCAAAACCCATATCAGCGCACCTGCCATCAGCTTCAAGGATTTATCCAATCGCGGTTCCATCTCAAACAACCTCCCTCAAAGATTACCTCACCAAAATTCTGAAATGTGTATGAGTTTAGAACAATCGAGAGAATCTGTCTAATAAACCGAGTACAGTCTGACCGACAAGAAACCAACCGAAACAGCGTTACATCTCGAGAACTTTTCCCAGCTTGAGAGCCAATCCCATATCGCCCTTGATCTTGATTTTTCCGGTCATGAACGCCATCTGCCCGTTGAGCTTGCCGCTGACCAAGTCGACAAAGTGCTCGTCTTTCATGGTAATGGTGCATTTGGCTTCGGGGTTTTCTCCGGTACCCACTTCGCCGCCGCTCTTGGTGGTATCCACCCACCATTTTCCCCCGTTGTCACCAGTGATATCAAACTGGTAGACTGCGTTTACTTTGGTAACCTCGTCGCCCTTTTTCTGCAAGCGCGGAGGGAGTTTTTCTTCGAAAATTTCCTTGGGGCTCGAAGCCATCGCAAATCCTCCTAAAAGTAATTGTATTTTTTACATTTTATGAAATAACGCATGTTTTTCAACGCGACGGCAGGCTAGCATACGCCCGATTGGGCTGTCAACCACGACGGAAAAAGACAACCTACCTCGGTCTCGATCTAGTTTCGAAACAATACCTGCTCACGCTGAAACCATCTTACTGCAACCCAGATGAGCAGGCCGGCAACCAAGCTGGTCGACCCAAAAATACCAATCAAATGGATGGCATGTTGATCCAAGTTGCCGATAAAGATCTCCCGCAATGCCAGTGAAACATTTACCACCGGAATGGACGAAGTGATCCAATCCAACTCAATACCCGGAATAAAAGAGACAAATGCCGGCAAAACCAACACAAATTGCATGGGAGCCGCATAGGATTGACCTTCTTTGAAACTTTTTGCAAAAATCGACAAAGTCAGAAGCAAGGCGGCAAAGATGCAACCCACCGGCAACACCATCAACATCGCCACAACGGCTTCCCCGGAACTGAAAGAAAAACTGCCCACACTGAGCATGGAAATGGCCGAAAAAATCCCTACATGAAAAGACACCGCCAGGCTCAGGGTCGCCAGGGTCGCCGACACCAACGCAGCGGTCAACACCACCAAGTACTTACCGACAACAATCGAAAAGCGGCTTACGGGAGCAACCAACAATGTCTCCAAAGTACCGCGCTCCTTCTCGCCGGCGCCCAGATCGATAGCCGGATACATGGCACCCAAAAACGCGAATACCAAAATCAGATAGGGCAGGATCATGGATAAAATCTTTTCGATCACCCCTGGTCCGGGTAACTGCTTGCCGGTCACCTCGAAAGGAGATGCAAATGTAACCGGGAGCTTTTTGTCAGCTATACGTCGTTCTACGATCTCCCGTCCGGCCGAGCGAAACATGGATATCAAGCTTTTCTGCGCCAGGCTGGATCGCTCCGAGGTATCTAGGTAGTAAATCTTGATTTTTGCCGATCCTAGATCGGAAATTCTCTCTTCGGTCTTCTCTTCCAGCTCCACTGCAGCACTGATGGCATTGGTGCGAATCGCTTCGAGTAAAACCTTTTCCTTGCTCCCGGGATCCGTGACATCCCCCAGGGCCGCATCCAGCTTGGTCGTCAGGACGATATTGGGTTTGAAGGCTTGAGAAACCAACTGCATTCCCGACAGATCACCGTCCGGAGTCCCCAGTACATCCCGCAGCTGCCCGACCATTTCGTCCAGCTCGATACCTTTTTTGGCCGCCAATCGTTTGAAAGCTTCCGGATCCCCCTTGGTCATGCTCAGCTCGTCTTGCGTAAAGCCCCGACTTTCGAGCAAGCGCAACACTTTCTGCGCCTGCACAAATAGACTGGTTTGCCGTTCGAGAAGTTTTTTCAGACCGGGAGCCTCTTCGGAGTTGATGATCAGCACTTCGGACTTTTCACGGGCCATTTTCTCACCGAAGTGCGTCATCACTTCGGTCATAATCAACATGAGCAAAGGAATGGCTACCGTAGGCATCAGCAGCATGAAAATGAGCGTGCGCCGATCCCGCAGAACATCTTTCAGCTCTTTTCGAAAAACCGTGACGATTGGATTGGGTTTCATGAGGTTTCTCCTACCAAGGATACAAAAGCGTCTTCTACCCGTTTGCCGGGGGTTCGGGACCGAAGCACCTCAATAGGTTCGCAAGCCAGCATTCTACCTGCATGAATCACACCCACCCGATCGCATAGATTTTCCACCTCCGACATGTTATGGGTCGAAAATAAAACACACTTTCCCCGGCTCTTGCAATCCAAGACAAAGCGTTTGATGGTTCGGGAGGTGAGCACATCGAGCCCCGAAGTCGGTTCGTCAAAGATCATGACATCGGGATCATGCAATACGGTACGCACGATGGACACTTTCTGTTTCATTCCGGTAGAGAGCTTGTCGCACCGCCGATCGGCAAACTCCTCCATATCGAGCAGTGCGAACAACTTAGCGATTCGTTGCTCGATGGCCGCAGCGCTCATGGCGTGAAGACGGCCGAAATACGTCACCATCTCTTTGGCCGAAAGCCGGCCGTACAAACTGGTGGCTGTGGACATAAAACCGATTCTTCTACGCACCTCTTGAGGTTGTTTGCGGATGGAATAACCACATACCACCGCATCGCCCTGGCTGGGAGTCAACATGGTGGCCAACATACGCAACGTGGTGGTTTTGCCGGCTCCATTAACCCCCAAAAGACCAAAGATTTCACCCGGTTGGGCCTCAAACCGAATTTTATCGACCGCGACAATTTTTTTTCTTTTTTTGTCTGAAAACACTTTGGTCAAGTCATCGACCATGACATGATTTTGCTTTTCATTACTCATGATTTTCCCATCCCGGGTACATGCAAATGATCGAGGTAAATGAAAGTACCCGTACCGTGAGCCACAAGATCTCCCCGGCTGTCGTAACACCGCATCTCGATAATGTCCTGCCGTCGGCCTGCTTTTATGATTTCTCCCCGGGCATGAATTTCATCCCGCTTGACCGGTTTGAGCAAATGGAAAGACATCTCGCTCGTGGCGACCCAACCGTCGCCTTCATGAGCGACCGCACAGGTAAACCAACCGGCATTGTCCAATAAGGTGGCGATAACTCCTCCATGGATGCCTCCCAAGGCATGATCCAGCTTGGGATTGTAAGGCAATCTCACAATCGCCCGGTTTTTTTCATCAAAAGAAAGTTGCATGCCAAACGTGGAGGCCAGCTTGGCTTCGGCTTGAAATAAAGTCACTAACTTCTCTTTTCTTTGCGTATCCATGTACTTCCTACTATCGCCTGATAGTGCATCTGTCAAATTCAGCCGGCGGAGTATCTCTTTAAAACCTGCCGATGGCTTTTACCGCAGGTTGCAGGGCATGAAAACTCGCACACTCCACCTCTACCCTTTCCAGGCATTTATGTCTGATATATTGCACTCCCAACCTGATGATAAAGGCCCCCGCCTTCTCCCAATCCAACCACAGAGCCGTCCCAAGCTCCCAACCTCGTTCGGCTCCCACGTCTCGATCGAGCCATCGAAACCACTGAAAACTCGTACGCACGGTCGTGCGCAAAAGACTGTGGTACCAAAAATCCCGCAATCGAAGGCGGATCTCGGCCCAAGGCAACACTGAAAACTCGCTGTAATTTAGAGGAATTAATAAATTTTCATCTTTCACTTGATCCAAAAACCGAAGGGGCGTCTCCAACCTCACTTTGGTTACAAAATCGTGACTCCATCGCTGCTCCCATTCCAAAGAGGGATTGATACGCCGGGTGGTTCCCATACCGGTATCAAACAGTTGTTCCAAGCGGCTTAGATCGGTTCGAAGTGTAATGGGAGAGGTGTACGAAGGCCTATAGGTAATCCGATTGAGAGATTCCAGATATCGTTCACTGACCATCTGCGGCGGCTCTCCCTCTTTGGCTTCCCACCATTTGGCTCGGGTTTCCACCCGAATAGGATCATCGTAGTTGCCTACCGCCAAGCGTCCTTCCACTTGATGCTGATTGATCTCACTTTGCATGATTTGATCTTGGGCCTGCTCGGTAAGGGTATAGCCGTATCCCAAAGCCAGAGTCGTACTGCCCAACATATCGATCCAGCGGCCCGGAAACATCTCTATCTGACCCGATAGCAGAGATTGGGCGGCATCCAGCTCTTGACCCGAATCATCAACACCCTGAAACCTTGATAGTTTTCCATTGAAAGTCGGCACCACACCATCAATGATCCGGGAGCTTGCACCCATGACAAGCTCCCATACATCGAGAGGCGTTCCAGTGAGAAAAGAGTGACTCTCGGGTGAAAAAGTCTTTTGCTCGTACCGCAAATATCCATCCTCTGTTTTGGTTGGAGCGGCCTTGATCTCGATACGTATGTTCCGCGCGATTCCAGGCGCAAAAACAAGATTTCTCCAAGGCTCATCTTCCGAGGGCGTCGATGCTGGGATTTGTACATCGTTTTCGGACTGATCATAGTAGGCTTTGACTAGAAGCTTCCTCAATCCAAGAGGTTTCAGCAATCCTGCGGCCAAATCATACTCCAATGATCCCGCCAGACGAATTTTACGATCCTCCAGGCCCGGAGCGGCCAAAAGGCTATGAGAAGCCAACATCCAAACCGTGGGCCATCCGGTTTTCATGAATGAAAACTTGCCCATCAAGTTGTCGTTGATTCCCATCGTGTCTTGACTGTCCATGTAGTCGGGATCCAAGTAGGATCTTTGCCGATCGTACAAAAATCGAAACCGCAAAAACCGCAGGGGTGATATGGTCGTATCCGCGCGCAAATCCTGCGCCAAGGTACCGAAAGGAGTCTGCCGGTTACCCAAGGTTTGGAAATTTTTCGAGTGCAACGTCCCATCTACCCGGATATTGAAAATCTCCGAGTTGTAGATGAGATTACCGGAAGCACCCTGCCCTTCCCGCGTTTGCATGCCGTCATCGCCAAGCCCGCGCGCCAGCTGTAAAAACGTCGAAAGATCTCCACCGAAAGCACCTCTTCCAACTTGATTGCGGGTCCAAATATCCGCCGTGGCCAAATCGTACCGACCAGGACGGATATCCATTTCATCCATGAGCTTTTTATCTTCGATGTCGCTGCTGATGAGATAACCCACGCCCATACCCAAGCCTTCGTTTGGCTGTATGCCGACCCGGATCCGACCTACCATCGGCCGCAACGCATCCATGTGGGTCGCGCCCAACTCTCCTTTCGTGCGAATTGCTTGAGCAAACAAACCAATCAGGATCTCGGATGATCGGCTTTTCTCATCAATGGTAAGCTCGACATAAAACCGATCCATGAGCATCTTTACCGCATAACCCGAAGACAGGCTTTGATCCAAAAGCGCAACACTGTCGGTCTCCTCCCATAAAACCTGATAGCTGACCGGACGATCATAATCGAATATCTCCCTCGCATTTTCATAGGTCGCCTGATCGTGGATTTGAACCGACACCGTGGTGGAGCCCTGCACATAATCGAGAAAAACACTTTCCTGCCATCCCCGGTCGATGTACTTGGGCGCAGCTCCATCAATGCGTAAATACAAGCTACCCTCATCGGTAACATACTCGGGAGCGCCGGATCGAATGAAATTGCCGAGCTCGTTATCCCAAGGCAACATTTCCAACAGGGAGCGACCAGCGGTTTCTTTCCGGGGGATTTGTTCGTATGTGTAAGTAACTTCAACCAAGCTCAGCGCGTTGATTTTGTCCGGATTGAGAAAAGTCAACTGCCCGGTGGTATGGGTAACGATGTAGTCCACACCTCTTTCAAGCAATACCCCGTCGACTTTGACGATATCCGATCCCGGAGTGATGTAACGCTTGTCGAGTTGAAACGTGTTTTCAACCGAACCACGGAAGACCTCCCGGTATCTTACGCCTCTTCTCCATCCGATTTCGGCATCCACCGAAACCGGGTCGGTCCGACGATCGGATTTGTCACCAAAACGTTGATAGAGACCCAATCCTTCCAGCCAGGCATCATCCAACAAATCATGTTGGTTTTCGCGCCTGCGCACCAAAAGCTCATCGGAAATCAGAAACTCCTTTACGGTATCCCGATCGTTACCCCGGTACCTGAGCTCGGCGTCATACTCCCTCACTCCAGGCAAGATCACATCCCCGGCATCCAACCGGATGGCGGCATCTAAACTTCGCCCCTCGGCAAGCTCGGTACCCATCCCCAAACGAAGATCCGGGATGAGTTGTCGATGTTTCTCCCAACCGCTTTTGTTGTGCGTGAAATTACCCTCTCCACTTGCGGTCATTTCAAAATTCAAACGCCAGCTGGAAGACTCCTTACGACTCCCGGAAGTTTGAGCCCAGATATCGTCAATCCCATAAAATACCCAATCGTCTTGCTGAACCAGATATCCTTGCAAACCATTCGGAAGAACCAAAGCCAATACAGATCCCGCCAAGGCCAAGCCTTCGATGTTCGTATCGACTAGCCCATCCTCCCGGCGCTTTTCCTCCCAAACCCTACGCAACAAGTTGAACATGCCCAAGCCTTGATCGGTGCTCACCCAAACCCAAGGCAACGCCACCACTATCCCTGTCGGCATGCCTTGCGGCATGCCCTGGGTGTACAAGAAGGGACCGATCGAGTCCGAACCGGGGTTGTAGGTCACCATACCTTTATCGGTTCCAATCCAGATTTCCCCCTGAACGGAAGCAAACACCGTAACACGGGGGCTCGGCAAACCCTCCTTAATACCAAAGCGGCTCAGCGCCCGAGTGCGTAGATCGAAGCGGATTAAGCCTTCTTCACATATAAACCAAAGACTTTCGCCGATCTGCTCCATCTCGTATATTGTACCCAGGACAAAACCCTCTTCGGTTCCGAAATGACGCCAAATCTTCGTGATTCGGTCATAGGTATAGACACCTTTCAAAGAGGCAAACCACGTAGTGGTGCCGATGCTCAAAACATCAAAAACAGTCGTATTACGGGGAGCTTGTTCCTGTACGACCGGGCTCCACTGGCGGTTGCGCTTGTCAAACCTTGCAAGACCCTCTTCAGTTGCGACCCATACATAATGATCGTCCGTCGTGACCGCATACACGTTGTTGGAAGGCAGGGGCTCAGGGGCTTTGAAGCTTTCCCATCTTCGGGAGCTGCGATCCATTCTGCCAAGACCTCTGGGAGTCGCAACCCAGACCTCCCTATCATCCGCTGCCACCATGCGAATGCGATCCGATGGTAGTCCATCCACCGCGCCATAGAAGGTCCACAGCTCACCAACCAGGTGCACGAGGGTATGATCCGTGGCGATCCAGACACCTTGTGCATCTCTGGTCACTTTGGGATAACGTACACCTCCCAGGGCAGGATCGGCAACCAATCCCAAGGAGATGAAAACACCCATGGCGAGAATTCCTCGATAAGGCATGTTGTCTTCTCACAATCCGTTGCAACTACACAAAATGCCTTCCGCTCGAGCCTGGCAGAATGTCAGCCGTACGCTTCTTGACTCTTTGTATGTAAAGACAGAGTTATACGTTCTCTTTGCGTATCGTCATTTTTTTCGGATCCAGCTCTCCGAGCCCGGCCGCGTGCGCGTATTGGAGGTAGCGCAGCTGCTGTGAGCGAAACATACGGCGATTGAACCGAGTCTGGGTCAAACAAAAGCTGTCCGCCGCAACCGGATCCGTACTGGCCACCAACAAATTGGGGGTCGCAACCTCGCCTGGTCCTTTGGGTCCATTGGTTACCATGATTCGGGTCATATCCACCAGAGTCAAGCCGGGCTTTACTTCCAAAGCAAGGTCTGCAATCGCCTGATTGATTTCCAACATGGTATGAAATACAGTACGATCCCAAATAACACCCATCAGGTTTTTCAATCCGATGCTGGCGGCAACTGCATCATGGGCCTTGGCCACCGGAATATTGATGAGCAAATCGGCGTCCAAAACTTCTCTTGCAACCTCGACTTGCTTCAACACCTTTGCACGAGCGGGCTGAATGGATCTGAATTGCTCTTTTTTTTGTAAAACTTGAACCGACACACCTCTTAGATCTTTCAAGACCGCCTGGGTTCCATTCAACTCCAAAGCTTCGGCCCCCCGCATGAGTGGATAGTCCACCACCACAACCTTCCTGGCGCCCGCGGCCTTGATCAACTTGCAACATGCCGCCAAGATATCCGGATTTGTGTTGTTTCCCCATGAGGCCGGGTTTGCAAACGACACGTTGGGTTTGACAACTATCTTGCTTCCGGGTTTGATGAACTTTTGGATACCACCCAACAAATCAAACGCACGACCGACCATCCGCTCGGGGTCCTTGCCGTGCACACATACTACATTTGATTTGATTGGCCCTGCAGACCAACCGATGCGCCCCGCGGTAAGCAACCCCACACCAGTCAGAAGACCTGCCTTGATAACCGCCCTACGGCTGCTCAATCCACAGCTTTTACTCACGATCTTTCCTCAAACCCCACCATTTGCGCATGGTAAGCAGCATCGCTGTCAATAGAATCCATAAAACCATACCATTATGCAAAGCCATGCCTGCACAACCACATCCACCTTCAAAATTATCATCGGGATCAACAGGAGGATCTGGATCCTCGGTAACATCAAATACAAACTCCGAAGAATAATCCGAGATATTTCCCATGACATCCACAGCCGCCACAGAAAAATAATACCTTTGATGATCGGTCAAATCACTCCTTTGTACGCTCGTGACCGTTCCAACTTCGACGACCGAGTCATACTGGAAATCAGGATCAGAGGGATGCGTAACGCTTTGCGGTCTGGAGCTCAAACCATAATAGACGACATAGTAACCCACGCTTTCGGCTTTACCCTCTACATCGAGGGTTACCGGATCCCAACTCACAGATACGGTTGCGGCATGCAAATCGGGACAAATAAGAATGAAAGCCGCTGCAAGCAAAACGTTCCTCATGATAGCATTCAGTATACTTGAGAGCTTTTCTGCGGTCAACACGAACATACACCCCCATCAGGATACGCCTTTTTTGGGGCCGGGATAGGGGATACAATCCCCCATCAGGATGAGATCGAATTAGCCGGCAGCCAAAAAAACCGATCCTGATTTTGCATATTTGCGCAGATATCCGCGATAAGCCTGGATAATCTTTTCGAAATAATCGGTAAATTCGGATCGTAGCTCCCCGTATTGGCGTACGATGGAACGCAAGTTACGCGGACCTCGATTGTAGGCCGTAAGCGCATACTTGTAATTACCCGAATAGATATCGAGCAACCAACGTAGATAATTTACACCCAAACGTACATTGATCTCCGGATCATGCAGTTGGTGCGCCCCGATCCATGAAATACCCATCCACTTGGCTACTTCCTGACCGGTGGCGGGCATCACCTGCATCAGTCCTCTGGCGCCTTTGTTGGAAATGGCTCCCGCATGAAAAGCGCTCTCTACTCGGATTACCGCCGCCAAAAACATTGGGTCGATATTCGCTCTTTTACCCTCCATGACCAACATTTTCGATAGTCTATCGATTTCTACCGGATCCATACGGCTCGGAAAACGGCATAAAATCGATTTGACGCGATCAAAAAGCACATTGGCTCCCAACTCACTGAATACACTGGTTGGATTCCAGTCCGAAACCATGGAGTGAATTGATCGCGGCGCTTGAAGCATCAAAATATCCGTAGCTCCAGACAGAGCCGGATCATTTCTGTCAAATTGACTCGCTTCCGGCCTGGAAGTCAAAGACCATAAAATAAAGCCCAAAACACCTAAAAAGATCACCATACGACCCGGAAACTCTGATTCGCTCGGCTTCATGCTCATGGCTCAACACCTCTCGATTCGTATCATGGCTTCATGGACCAACTACAATCGGCCTGAAGCGAATGCAAATTGTAGACCAAAAAATTACGCGGTGCGTCATCTGCACCCTCCTTCTTAGATCATCGGCTTGATAATGTGATTTTCAAATGCCGGATAAAGATTTTTTCAAGTAGAACATCTCATGCAATTATGACGCATTATGAAAACCATACTCCCTTTCACCCATATGGTGAGCCTGCGGCGCAAATCGTATCATTCGCAATGGCATCGCCATAAAATATCTGTTTCATCGTTTGTCAAAGTGTCACATTTTTTCACCATATCGTAACCATTTCTACACACTTGATTGGACGCAGGTATACCTCGAAGTATTCTTTTTTCAAGCACCAAAGTTCATTCATCGGTGTATGCAGTTGACGCTCGGTAAGCTAACATGCTATTTTGCAAATGGATCGCAATACATAGGAGGGTTTGACGTGGGACTCCGGCAAGAGCAATGGACCCAATTGAATATTCCAGTCATCATCGAAGCTCCAAGAAATAAACACCGTTCCAATCTCTTGTTTGTAAGTCCGGGAGGCATGTTCGTACCTCAAGACCTACGCCTCGATACCGGCACACAACTGGTGGTACGATTTAAAGTAGACGGAAATTCGGTAACCGCTCATGTAGAGCTACGCCGGATGTTGTCTGCAGCCGCCGCGCAAGAACGAGGCATTCAATATGCCAAGGGCGGCACGGAAATGCGGATCATCCGCATGGAGGGAGACGGCTCACAGCTCTTGGCCGAGCATATCAAAAAAACCATCATGGAATCCGGCGGTCCGGCCTGACGACAGACACTACCGGTATCTATGGCTCTTTATGGATTTTTTCACCGCAAGCCATGATAACTCGTTTGGTCCCAGAAAGATCTTCTTCCACATCGATACGAGCAAACCCCACAGAGCGAAACATTTCTATGACCATCGATGCTTGTCCGTCGCCAATTTCAAAAAACGCGTATCCGTCGGGTTTTAGTGTATGAGGTAATTCCAGCACAACCCTGCGAATGATCTCCAACCCATCCTCACCGCCGTCTAGAGCAGATACCGGTTCATACAACCTGATATCGGGTTGCAGGCGGCGACAATCCGCAGATGGTATGTAGGGAAGGTTTGCGCATATGATATCCGCGCAATGATCGTGCAAGCTACCAAGACCATCGGCATGCCGTACTTCGATGCGATCATCCATTCCCAACGCCTGGATGTTTTTGAGCGCAACCCGTAAGGCTCTCTCATCCCGGTCGATGGCTATGCCCCGGCTTTTGGGAAACAATGCCCCCAGTGCACAAGCAATGCATCCACTCCCACACCCCAGGTCTACATACAATTCGACCGACCGATTTTGAAACACTTTTTGGACCGATTCCACCAGGATTTCCGTATCGGGTCGCGGGATCAAGACCCGCTGGTCAACAAAAAAGGGTAAAGACCAAAACTCCTTTTCACCGGTAAGATATGCCACCGGTTCAAATTGAGATCTTCTTCGGATCAATCGTTCGAACTGTTGATAATGCGGGGCATCAAGTTGTCTCTCGGGATGAACGGCAAGATCGGTTCTCTCTACCCCCAATACAAATGCGAGCAATACCCCGGCATCCAACCGGGCAGACCGAATGCCGCATCGAGCCAACCACTTCTCTGCCCAAACCAGACACTCAGCCACACTGCCACGCATATCAT
>JBFFBT010000005.1:0-50084 GCA_041560255.1 Myxococcota bacterium
GCAGTGTATGCTAAGAAGAATACGAACCTGGAAATTTCCCGAACCGAAAGGTGGAGGTATCGTCATCGTCAATTATCCATTTATTCTGAAACCCACTTGAGGTGAATCATGATGCATGTACTTCGTATGGCGGGGTACACTTTTTTTGTATTCATGTTGGTTGGTGGGAGTCGGAGTTGGGCAGAGACAGAAAAGACGGTACACAGCAGAGAGCCGCAGGTCCAGCAATTTGAGGAAGTTGAAAGGGGATTTTGGATAAAAAGTTTTTTTGGTATCTCCGTCACATCACAAAACCCTTTCAGGGATAAAAGCCGAAAAAATCCTGTTTGGCCCCCAGGGGGGACAATCGGTGTGGAAATGGGGGTTGATTTCGGTCAAGTTGGGTCGATTCATATGGCGGCTTGTGGGCTGCATCTGACTGGAAATCGAATCGTTGACGATAACACATCAAATGTTGCCAATGATGTAGGTGTTTTCATGTTGATGGCCGGTGGGCGGTTCAATGTAGCAACCACCAAACGAACAGCCTGGTATCTCAAAGGTGCGGCCGGATATCTCATGGCACGCCCAAAAGAAGCCACGCTGGAAGATGGTTTGGTTTTGCAAATGGGAGCTGGGATCGAATACGCGACCAACCTGAGGCATTTCTATGTTGGATTGGAGCTGGGGGCCGGCTACTTTCTTGCATCCAAAGGATTAATCTCAATAATTACACCAGTATTGAAATATACATTCTGAAAATTGTTCGAAATGGTATTATCCGGAAGTTTCCTTTAATAATCTATCCATGAGTGCCGATGAACTCTCTGGTGCTGCGATGAACGGTTGGCGCAAGGAGTTGGACTTGGGAAATATTATACCGTTTAGGAGTTGGGAGGTCGGCATCTTGAAAAAAACGGACAACTGTTTGAAAAAACAAAAAAAAGATAGTGCCGACAGGAACCGGAAACAGATACCTGATCATCTGAAGTATGAGCTTGGGTTTTCGTCAGATGATGAATTGCAAAATTCCGATATAGATATGCAGCTGGTGTTTGAGGCACGTAAGGAGTTGATCAAGGGAGAATATCATATCCCGGCAGGCAAAATTGCCGAAGCCATGCTCGAAGAGGCCTTATGGGTGGAGAAATGGCTGTTCTAATCACTTGCTAGACGACGACATCGGGCAGAAATATGCTTCCAAAACAAATACTTGTTTTTGAAGATGTGGTTTTTCGTACAGATCTGGATCGGAGCTTTCGAGACCGTCAAGATATAGCTCCCAAAACCGCCCGATCCGGTTGGGAAATCGTCGTCAGCACATCATTTGTCAAACCGGACCTGGTTGTCTTGGATCATTGGTTGCCCGATATGTTGGGTGATGAAGTCATTGATCAGATGAGGCGGCAACCGACCTTGAAAGAAGTACCGGTTTTACTGCTCGCGCCTGCGATTGGACCGGCCGCAATGAGCAGATTGAAGCGTCTCGGACCGATTATCCTGTATAGGGAAAAGCCGGATAAAAATGTATTGTTGAAGAAAATTATCCAATTGTTGGCATTGCCATTGAGACGACAACCCAGAATTACGATGAAAATCCCGGTAAAGATTTTCTCTGGGCAATTTGAAACGGCTGGATTCACCAAAACACTTTCCTCGATCGGTACAACGATTGTATCCAAACAAAGACCGGAGCCGGGTTCTCATTTGAGAATTGATTTTTTGGCAGACGAGCAGGGATCTTTCGTGGAGGTATCGACCAAGGCTGTGGTGAGAAACGTAACCAGAAAAAAAAATGATTATTTCATTGGTGCGGAGTTTGTCGATACCGTTATAGAATTTGAACAGTTCTTATCTCTAAGGGTTGCGAAGGGGCAAAGAATTGCCTATATGATGGATGCAATTGAAAGATTACCGACTTTACCGTCGGTAACTGCAGTGGTGCTCGAGGAGATGCTTCAGGGTAGGGCCAACCCCAAGCGTATGGTCTCTTTGATTCGCTCCGAGCCTGCGCTGGCGACGTACTTGCTGAAAACAGCCAATGCAACCGCATATCGATTGAGTAGCCCCGTGCTTACGGTTGAGAAGGCCTTGGAACAATTGGAGCTCAACACCGTGCGAAGCTCTATGTTGGGTTTCAGCTTGTTTCGTGATCTACAGTCCGCAAGCCACCTGTACGGCAATGTACGGGATATATGGATGCACTCGCTGGCATGTGGATTGTATTGCGAATTGTTGGCAGAGCGATTCGGACTCGATGCAGAAGAAGCCTATACTCTAGGGTTGTTGCACGATGTGGGTAAAATCGTATTGTTGTCGGAATACCTGAATGATCAGATAGACTGGAGCGTGTACCAATTAGGATCATCGTGGAGTAAAAATCAGGATTTAGAGCTTTTTGGAATCGGTCATGCCGAGGTTGGGGCTGCTGTTCTAGCGAAATGGCAGATACCCGAGGCGCTTCATAAGATTGTGGGCTTACATCATAGTGAAAAGAAAGACCATAGCGGCTTGAGTGACAGCCAATCTCGTAGCTTGGAGATGTTGCAAATCGCCAATCAACTGACCCGTTCCGATACGGAGCACGCCGAAAAACTTCTCACCATGCACCAGATAAATGTGTTTCAACAAAAAGTCGAAAATTCGATCAAGAAAACCGAAGATGCTTTTGGTCATAGGGACGAATCTACTTTATGCACTGAAGCCGTCGAGCTTGCCAACCAGCAATTATCGCAAGAATTGCATTCGGCGCAAGAGCGCAATGCTTTGTTGACAAGAGCATATGAAAGAACCAGATTGAATCTCATCAGCTTGGTGCAGGGTGAGAAATATCATGCCTTGGGGCGCATACTTCAAGGGGTTTCTCATGAGATGAACAACCCTCTGGGATTTGTTCTTTCAAATCTCAACACGTTGATTGAATATGCCACCTCCATCCAGGCATTCCTGCATGGAGGAGCCGATTCTCCCAGTCGCCTGGAAATGGAAGAGATTATCAATGATTTGCCGACGTTGGTTTCCGATACCCATGAAGGTGTTCTGCGGGTCAGTTCAGTGGTCCAGGCCCTGCGTCATTTTCATTTGGAGGGCAAGTCACGCTTGGCGCTTACCAATCTGCGTAAATGTGTCCAGGAAGCCGTTGCATTGGTGAAGCCCTCCAAACCCGAGGGAGTAATCATTGAAGTCGGTCCGGGACAGGTGGAAGACGCGTATGTCGACCATGGAGGTATGGTGCGGGTTTTCATGGAAATCATGCTCAATGCATTTGCAGCCATGCCTATGGGAGGTAGGCTGGGAATCGATTTTCAGCAAGATCTCGATTATGCAATCGTTTGGTTGCGCGATAACGGTGAGGGTATCTCCGAGGAAAATATTAAACATGTCTTCGAACCATTCTTTACGACCCGCTCCGTGGGTGATGGTATGGGTCTTGGATTGTCGGTTGCCTATGGGATTGTGAGCAAACATCAGGGTAAACTGATTATCAGCTCGAATGCAGGTCAAGGAACCGTGGTGGAAGTGCGGATTCCCTCGAATTCGAAGAATTGAAATTGCCATCTTACGGTTCTCGCATGGGGCGTCTATACTGTATTTACGAACTTGGATCTGAGTGGCTGTGTATCCGAAGACTCGAGAAGAAGGAAAGTAAATTGGAAAGATCGAAATGTAGTATGGAATTGGAGATTACTTGTTGGGTGGTAAGATTGGTTATGTTCCCAAAACAGGTTGTATGGGAGTAATGCAAATTCCAGGGTCGGATATTGGTTTTTTCTCCGATGAAATGGTACAATGTATCATGGCAATCGCTGAACTCGAATGTATATCGAATCTTGGCCTCGGAGAAATACAATAGGTCGAGGCTGCCTTGACAGGCAGAGGAATCTACCAAGCCGCCGACATGAACGTTTCCTTCAAGGAAGTTTATCAGAAAGTTTTTTCCGAAAGGATTGACCCATTGAAGAAGATCATGTGTTCCCCATCTGACCTTGAAATGTATGGGATGTTGTCCAGGTGGGCCGCATTGAGGCGTAAAGGTGTGGATACCTTGCATGGTTTCATACATGGTAAAGCCCCATTTTTTGCGCCGGGGGCAGGATGGTTGTCCAGGCATCAATCCATACCTCCCCAAGTTTACATTACAAAAGAAATTATTCGTATTGTATCATGAACTATTCAATTCGTGAAATACCTATTTTTATTTGGTTGTAGGGCTGATTTTGTATTTTCCATTGACACAACGTGTGGATTGCAGTACTTGTTTTCTTCCGGTAGGATAATGGGATAGCAGAATCCATGGCTGGTTTGATCTTCGTGAGAATATCCACGGATCTGGATTTTAAAAAACACATTGGAGAGTCTGGATGACAGACACATCTTGTGCGGATCTTACAGAGCTTGAATACGAATTCGCATCCAACCCCAACTCGGAAGCCTTTGTTCCTTTGGCCGAAGCTTATCGTTGTTTGGGAAGATATGTAGAGGCCATGGTTGTATGCAAAAAGGGCATAAAAGCCCATCCGGAGTTGCCGATTGGCAGAATCATCATGGCCCGCATATACAGCGATCAAGGCAAACATGCCAAGGCGATCGAGGAGTTGGCCAAATCTTTGAAGGAAAAGCCTGATAATCCTGAGGCCCATAGCTTGTTGGGGGTTGTGTATCTCAAACTGGGTAAACAGGAAGAGGGGGTTGAATCACTCCGAAAATCTTTGAATATCGATTCGAATAATCAGTTGGCTCGTGAAACCCTCCTTAAAATGGGCATTGATCACCTGCCGGCCAGAAGTGTAAAAGCTACTCCTGCAACCAAGCAAGAACACAGGGTTGGTCCAGCTGCATCTCGCTCATCTGCAGTTTCTGCCCGCAGCACGGAAACCCGGGATGCAGAGGTTGAATATACAAAACTCGAAAGTAGTCCTGAGACGAATCAAGCTCCAGGTGGGATCGCCTCGAGATCGGTTCCCATCGCCGAGCCTACATACGCTTCAACCGGCGTTGTGGCCTCACCCGAGCCGAAGAAGAAACGGATTGCGGACATATACCAGGCCATGGAGGCAGGAGAGGAAAAAAGTAGAAAACGGGGGTTGAAGGCGACTTTGTATATGGTCGGCCTACTTACGGTGGTTCTAATCGTTTATGTCGTCTATACATGGCGTGAAGGCGTCAAGCAGGAAGAAATCAACAAATACCTCGAGACAGCAAGACCTCTATTCAGTCGTGACACGTTTTTGGGCTACCAAAAAGCTTTGGATAACTATCGAGCCATCCTAAAGTTGGAGCCCAAACATTCCGAAGCCTTATCGAGAGGTGCGTTTATTTGTGCTGTTTTGGTAGGGGAGCATCGAGCCGAACGCAGTCTCATCGATGAAGGCACGAAATATGTCACCAAAGCAATGGAGGACACGCAAGACAACCCGATGTTGATCTCCGCCCGTAGTTTGATTACGTTGTATGGCGGTGGTTTGGAAGCCGATGCAATTAAAATGCTCGAAGATGCTCTCAAATCGAATGCCGGCTCCGCGATTTTGCATACCACATTGGGTTTCGTATTGTTGAAAAAAGGTGAATTGGACACAGCGAGCGAGCATCTGTTGCATGGCGCCCAACAAAACGAAATTCGTGCGTTTATGGGATTGGGTCGCTATGCGCGCAGTCGTTCTTTATACCGGGAAGCTCAAAAAGCGTACGGTCGGGCTTTGCAGGTCAACCGAGATCATGTGGGCGCCGTACTTGAGAAAAGCATGCTGTCTTTGGTGTGGGGCGAATCTTCCATGTTCGACAAGCAGGCCGCGGAAGATCTCGAGAGGTTTGAAAACGATCTCAAGGCAGGGGCATCGAAGATACAACAGGCAGAGGCGGACCTCATCAAGTTGATTCTTGAAATGAGAAGTAATAAAGAGCAAAAGCAACCCATTACTAAGTTGGTAAGCTTTGCAGATTTACACAACAGTGATCCGTTTATTCAATTTGTCATTGCCAGAGAATTGCGTCGGGCAAACCGCTTAAAGAAAGCCAAAGATATCATTCAAAAAGCACTGAGGCTCAATAGTACCCGCCCGAACTTTGTACTTGAAGAGGCGGAGATAGCACTTGCCATGCGCGATTGGGAAGGAGCTCGTTCGCGGGCTTTGCGAGTTCAAGAGTTGGATTCGAAAAGCGGTCAAAGCTTGCTGATCGTCGGTCAAGCCTATTATGGAGAAAACAATTTCGAGAAGGCAAAAAAATATTTCAAAGATGCAACCGAGTTTGAAGATGTATCCGCCAAGGCGCGGCGTAGGTTGGCTGAGGTATACATGACCCAACCGAAGCCGGATGAGGATCTTGCTCAAGCCCAGCTCGAACCAGCCATCAAGGATCTTTTAACCAGCGGTGAATATCGAGAATCGGCGGAGTCTGCTGTGATGTTGGCGAAGATCTATGCCAAGAAAAATCTGCGATCAAAATTTATCGAAACACTCAAAGAGGCTCTCAAGGCTGATCCGACTTTGGCCGAACCTAACTGCCTAATCGCCGCCAATATCGATACGAATACGAGCGATGGGAAGAACCAAGTGATTGAATTTTGTGGGAAATGCATCAAACTAGATCATACCGGAAAACTATCTCAGCGCTGCAAAGAAATCATCAAAAAACTGAACTAAAACACGAAAAGCTCCAAGCCGGCAGCATTTCAAAACCAGAATTCCCGGTCGCTGTAGCAAAACAGGATTTTTGTGAAGGAAGCGGTGATCTCAAGGAAAAAAACCCCGTTTTGAATTAAGAAATGGCATTGCATACATATTGAGACTGCAGTGATTTCATCCAGGTTGTTTGGATTTCATAGAATGTGTTGTCGGGGATTTTTATGGGCGTTGTTGGTTGGGAGCAGTAACAGCTAGAACCGGACAGCTGGACTTTCGTACGACTCTCTCGGTTGTGGTGCCGATGAACATCTGACGAAATCCCGAGCGTCCGTGCGCACCGATCACAATCAGATCGATATCTGATTCTTTGGCCATTTCGATGAGAAGATTGTGTGCAGTTCCAGGCTCGACTTTTACAGCCAGGGTTGCATTCCCCCAATCGTATTTTTCTACCCAGGTGTTGAGGTTTTTCAGCGCGGACTCCATGGATTTTTTTTGCAAATCCAAAAGAGCCCTAATGGCCCTGGAATCTCCGATCATCACTGCTGGGTCGATTTCTCCAGGTGATTCAAAAACATGTACGATGAAAACCGTATTGGCAAATGACTTGGCGAGGCCGGAAGATATTCGTAGTGCTTCTTGGCTGAAATCAGAAAAGTCGATTCCAACCAAGATTCTTTCGAACATTTTTTCAGCCATGCATACCCTTTCACCCATGCTCGCCGATCTATTAAAAAATGTTCTCTGTACTCAGGTCGTGCTTCAAGATCCGATACTAATGTGGAAGTTCTGATATGGCAAACGAAATATGCTCGGGTTGTTCCATCGATGCTTGGAGGGATTTAGCGCCGTCCGGATCGCCCCGAGGTGCTTCTGTGATGTTTTCTTGGTGTTTGATGACGGCGGGTGGGCGTTGGAGATCTTACGGAACTTGATTTGGATGATTCTGGTGTCTTGATGATTTTCCATGGTGAAGCCCAGACCATTTGCCAATGTGGTTTTTCAAGATTTGGATCGCTGGCCAGATAAAGTAGCTCGTCGTCTCTTTCAATGAGCACCAAATCTTCCAAGATAGCCAGGACTTTTGTTTTTTTCCCGATGGCGTCATCAACATTGATGGTATAAATTCCAGGTGTACAATCAATCTTGTTCAGCCGTTCGGTGATTTCGATGTAGGCTACCGGGTGGGTGTTGTGATTGGAAAACATAGTTGTATCCACCAGGTCGATACCCGGATATTCGACATACCTGGGTTGATCCCAGTTGGTATGATGTACGATCACAGTGGCGTGTGAATAGCGGCGGATCGAAACCAGGTTTTCTTGCCGGGCAGTTCGATTGGAGTCGTGGGTTTGATTGTTTCCAAACAAATCGGAGCACATCGATGCATCCAGAAGGGTCCGATTTCGATACAGCGCTTCGTCCGTGTTCTGTTCGGATTGTCGAGCCCGAGAGTCCGAGGGTAATAACGAGAACACCCATAAGAGGCAGACCAAAAAATCCTTCAAAGAGAACATGCGAACGTATCTCTCCTTGTTTGCCGATAATGTGACAAGTCATACTTTTCCCATTCAGTTATAACCAATTATCCAGAATCGATCAAGGGGTCAATCGCAAACACATATGTAGGGTCGAAAAAAAGTTCCTATTCGGGCACGAGGCGGGGACTGCACGAGTGTTGTTATTGGGACCCAGAAGGTGTGCGGAATCCGGGTTGCACCAACTCGCTCATGAAAGCTGGATTGACGTCGATGTGAGACTCTTCCCGCACGCGTTGTAACCAAGCTTGAAGTTGCATGAGGCGCCTGGTTCTCAATATTTGCTCTTTTAGGTTGTCTTTGGCATCCGAAAAAACACTCATATCGGCGTCCATCCTTTTGGTCAATACAAACACCACGAATGTTGGCGAGTCACCGGAACTCGATTGAATTTCAAACACTTTTTCCGGATATGGTTGTTCTTCCGTCAATGAAAATGCCACATTCGCCATTTCTTCGTTTGAGCCGATGTTGGGCAGGTATCCACTCATTTTAGCAAAGAGACCGGTACTTCCGGATTCTACGGATTTGATCTGGGGGGATGTCTCGGAGCTCTCTTTGTCTTTTGATTTTGGTAGCAGATCCTCGAGTTTTTTCCCTGATTTCAATGCCTCGAACAGGCGATGAGCTTCTTTCCTTGCCAGATCCTGCGAGCGCTCACCGAGTAAGATTTCTTCCGCCAGGGTGGATTTCACTTCTTCAAGAGATCGGTGTTCGGCCTCGATGATGTCCATGACTTTCATCACGTGAAAGCCTTTCTCTGATTTGATGATGTCACTCAATTCGCCTTTGGATAGTGCAAATGCTTTTTCGGCGAAAGGCGTGCCCCATTTGGCGGCGAGGGATTCCAGGGTCATGAAAGGCAATGCGCCGCCTTGATCCCGGGTCTCGTAATCTTCTGAATAGCGGCTCGCCTGTTCTGCGAAATCCGCGCCTTTTTTGAGATCTTCGAGCGTGAATTGTGCTTGTTCTTTCTTGTCAGCGACCTGTTCGGTGTCATAATTCTTGCCGACCTCGAATAAAACATGCGTCACCTTCACTTGTTTGGGTTGGCTGAACCGATCGCTTTGCGCGTGGTACGTGGTTTCGATACGGGCCGCCTGGTTGTTGAGAAACTCACCGATTTCCTGCTGGGTCACTTTGATTTCTTTTTTGAAACCCTCGGGATGGCATTTTGCGAAAGATAGCTCTACCTTGTTGTTTTTATTAACGAAAGCGTGTTTCAGCTCGTCGTCTGTTACCCGGGCGGTGTCTTGTATAATCTCCCGCATACGGTTTGCCAGCATCCGATCGAGCCACAATTGTTCGAAAAGAGGAAGGGTTGTTCCGAAATTTCTTTCAACCACGGCTTTATACAATTGAAAGCTGAAGCGATTGTTTGCATCCTGAAATATCGGGGTCTCTCGGATGTCCCGGTTGCGCTCCTCCTCGGTTACATGCAAACCGATTCGGTTGGCAGCCTGCCTGAGCAAAGCATTGTCCACCAATTGATGCATGGTTTGCTCGCGTAGGAAAGCCCGATCTTGCGGCTTGAAATTGCGATTCGAGGGAAATCGATTCATTTGCGCCCTGAGTATCATATCGTAATGATACTTGAAGCTCATTTCATCGATGGATTCATCATTTACACGTACGGCTTCCCCGGCTCGCCCACATCCTCCTGCGCGAAAACCATCGGAACCTGCGCCGAACGAAAAGACAAATACGAAAATGATAAATCCAAACAACAACATAATAAGTGTCGATCGAGATTGTTGACGCATTTTCTGAAGCATAATATTCTCCTTACCAATAGCTGAGGAGAGATGATAACCTCCTGGCTGTGCGATGCAAGGATTTTTCGTACTGTGATAGACTTTAAAGTGTACAAACTGGAAGCCCCGAGCGGCCGGGAGCGATAAAATGCTTGCTAAAACCAGGGTATTCTGGTACGCACGAAAGCGCTCGCGGGTTTTTTAAACGAAATAAAAAGGACCGATGCAATGTTGTTTGACTGGCTTTATGGGCTTGTCTCCAATGATTTAGCGGTTGATTTGGGTACCGCCAATACACTTATCTATGTCAAAGGCAAGGGTGTCATCAGCAACGAACCGTCGGTTGTGGCTGTGCAGAAGAATGCACACGGTGAAAAAAGAGTGCTTGCCATCGGCAAAGAGGCCAAGGACATGCTGGGACGAACCCCGGGGAGCATCACGGCCATTCGTCCCATGAAAGACGGGGTCATTGCCGATTTTGAAGTAACCCGTGAAATGCTCAAATATTTCATCACCCGAGCCCACAACAGAAAAAGATTGGTCAGACCCAGAATCGTCGTCGGAGTTCCTTTCGGGATCACCGAAGTGGAAAAGCGGGCCGTGAAAGAGTCGGCTATTTCAGCAGGTGCCCGGGAGGTCTATCTCATAGAGGAACCTATGGCGGCGGCCATAGGAGCAGGATTACCGGTAGCCGAGCCTTCCGGAAACATGATCGTGGATATCGGTGGCGGCACCACCGAGGTGGCGGTCATCAGCCTGGCCGGTATTGTCAACTCCAGATCCGTGCGTATCGGTGGCGATAAGATGGATGAGGCCATTATCCAGCATATGAAGCGTAAATATAATCTTTTGGTAGGAGAAGGTACAGCGGAACGTATCAAGATGAAAATTGGTACGGCCTATCCTACCGAAGAGCCGAAAACGCTCGAAGTCCGGGGGCGGGATCTGGTAGCCGGAGTTCCCAAAATCATTCTGGTTTCATCGGATGAGATCAGGGATGCTATATCAGATCCCATCAATGCCATTGTTGACGCAGTACGGGTTGTTTTGGATAGGACTCCACCGGAGCTTTCTGCAGATATTGCCGACAAGGGCATTGTGTTGGCTGGTGGAGGCGCGTTGTTGACCAATCTGGATGTTTTATTGCGTGAAGAGACAGGATTGCCGGTTATGATTGCCGATGAGCCGCTGTCTGCAGTAGTTTTCGGGTGCGGGAAAGTATTGGATGAATTGGATCTTCTCAAACAAGTTTCGATCGATTGAAAAGATCGGAATGGCTGCATTCAACGTAAGTATTCCAGCACACCGTAAGGGTTAGGTTTGTTTTGGCTGGCTCTCCAATGTATGCAGGACGAACGGCAGCCGGTACAGGACATTGCATTTATTTCATAAAAAATAGCACTGGTGTCCAATACATCCAACTATCAGAGAGTGTATGTCTGAAATGATTGGACAATTTGGTTATTCCCGCGCAGGCGGGAATCGAGGTCGGCCGAGTACTAGATTCCTGCTTTCGCAGGAATAATGAAATGGTGTTTCCAGATGAATGACCATTTTATTTTGGACAAGAGTGAAAAAATAGTATGAATTTATGGTTCGTGCGCGATCGATTCTCAAACTCGATCTCGGTTGCAAACCTACAATCGGTTGTCGAGATATGATAAAATATCTATGAAAACCAATTGATTATAGTTGGTAAACGGAGAAAAGATAAAGTTTTGATACAAGAACCATTTTTGAATCGGTGGATTTATGTCTTGGTTTCATAAGAAGTGGGCGCGCCTGGTTGTCGTTGCAATACTGTTGTTCGATCTGTTTTTGTTTGTGGCTCACGTGAAGAACCCCCAGAATCGTCACTGGTTGGATCGGGCATTGCTTTGGATTACCGCTCCGGTTCAAGATGCCTTCGTATTCTTGATTGATGGCGCAGTGGGTATTTGGACCGGTTATGTGGATTTGGTTGGGCTCAAAGAGCAAAATCAGGATCTTCAAAAGCAAGTGGATGGGTTGCAGCGAACCCTGGTGAGAATGGAAGCCATTGAGGCCGAGAATTTGAGATTACGAGAGCTCGTCAACATGAGCAAACGTCTGGATCAGCATCGATTGGTTGGTGCGCGGGTAATTGGTTTCTCGATATCGCCGGTAAGCCGGGTCATTCGGATCAATGTAGGTCGTAAACAGGGAGTGGAGGCCGGATTGGCGGTCGTCGATGGGCATGGTTTGGTCGGCAAAATTCAGTCCGTGACGGAAGGATATTCAGATGTACGTCTCATTGTCGATGGCCGTAACGCCGTGGATGTGGTCATTCAAAGATCACGTGCTCGCGGTATTGTGAGAGGGCGCGGAGATGATACGACTTGTTCGGTGGACTACTTGGTCAGAACCTCGGATGTCAAGCTGCATGACAAGGTGGTTACCTCAGGTATGGGGGGAATCTATCCGAAAGGCTTATTGGTCGGCACCATCAGCATGGTTACCTCACCGGCCGCAGGAGTTTTCCGTCAAGCCGAGCTGCAACCGGTGGTGGCTTTCCAAAAGCTGGAAGATGTGATGGTGGTACTGATGCCTGTCTCTGCCGAAGTTGAAGGAAAAACGCTTTGAGACATGTCGTGCTATTTGGATTGGGTTTGTTGCTGATGACGGTGTGTGCGACCTTGTATCGAATCTTGCATTTGGAATGGCTTCGCTTCGATCCCGTCTTGGTGCTCAGTTTGTATTCCGGGTTGTATTCCCGGGCTTTACCCGGTGTCTTTTTGGTGTTTTCGTTAGGGGTTGCCGCCGACAGCTTGGCTTCCACGCCTCCCGGGATGCTGGCCAACGGATATGTCTTAACATGGTTGATTGTACGCTGGTCCAAGCAAATATTTGTCTTCAAGAATTCCCAGGCGTTGTTGTTGCTCATTGGAGCGATGAGCTTGGTATTTCATTTATTGGTGATTACGCATCTGGTGGTGATGAATATCGGGGCGGGTCCAATTTGGATATGCCTGAAATCCATGCTCCCCAATATTATTATGAATGTTCTGTTCGCTTTACCTTGTTGGGGTATGGCCGAGAAGATTCTTCCTTCGGAAAAAACTGATAAATCTTCTGCTCTACTCATGCGCTGATGGAAGCAGAACTTCACAGCAGGCTTGTGATCGTATATGGTATGACATGGTTATTCGCTTACCGGTAAGGTATGCTTGGGTTCGGTTGTGTTTTTGTCAGTCATGGTTGTTTGATTCGATATTCCGAGGGTTGCGGTGACCATATTCAGCAGACAGCACGAGCTGTCCAGGCTCAATGGCCGATATCTGTTCATGTTGGTGGTTATGAGTATCGCATTTGTGGTTATTATCGGCCGGTTGTTCCATCTTCAGATCAGTCGGGGTGAGGAGTACCTGTCTCTCTCTGAAAGAAATTTTGTGTTTCGTACCCGTCAGACTCCTTTACGGGGTATGATCTTCGATCGAAACGGGAATTTGCTGGCCGATAACCGGCCGTCATACAATCTTTACTTTACTCCTGCGTTCTGTGGGAAAGAAAAGTTCGAATCGACTCTGAACCGCTTGGTGGAGTACGCCGGGCTATCGGATTTGGAGATTGAAAAGACCAGAGAGGCATATAATCAAAAAACCCGACTGGAACGATTTGTTCCCACTCTGATCCGAAGGAGTATGACCTGGTCGGAAATGGCTTCGGTGGAACAGCGTATCGATATGTTGGATGGAGTCGAAGTACGCCCCGAAACATCGAGAGCCTACCCTAACAATACACTTGCGTCTCATCTAATTGGCTATGTGGGCGAGATCAACCAAAGACAGCTTCGTTCGATGCGCAATATGGGTTACCGAGAAGGAGATGTGATCGGAAAATCGGGAGTGGAAAAAGCTTGGGAGAAACAACTCAGGGGCAAAAATGGGATTGTGCTGCTGGTCAAAGACAGATTCGGCCAGTCGGTTCCGGAATCGGTGGTTCGGAAAGTTCTCGATGAGGATAGCGTGGTCGAAGATACCATTCCCGGAAACAATATGATACTTTCATTGGATACCCGCCTCCAAGAGCTTACCGAAAAGCGTTTTCCGGGATACAATGGAGCCGCTGTGGCCATGGATCCAAACACCGGGTTCATATTGGCCATGGTTTCGAAGCCCGCCTTCGATCCGAACAACTTTACTGGAGCCGTAAGCGGGAGATGGTTGCACGATTTGTTCCGAGATCCCGATAGACCCCTGACCAATCGGGTCGTACAGCAGCATTATCCGCCGGGGTCGATATTTAAACCGGTGGTCGGCCTGGCGGCATTGAAATCCGGTATGTTGTCGCTGCAGACCCCGCAACCATGCGGAGGTGGTTTGTTGTACGGCAATCGAACATTTCGTTGCTGGAAAGCCGGGGGACATGGAAATGTCGCATTACATCGATCAATTGTGGAATCCTGTGATGTGTACTACTATCGGGCGGGATTGAAAACCAGCATGGATGCTATCTCCAAGATGGCCCGCGAATTTGGGTTGGGTGCAAAGACCGGATTCAAAGAAGGTGAGGAAACCCCGGGGATCATACCCGATCGCGCTTGGTACCAAAGACACACCAAGACGGGGTTTTTACCAGGCTTTACCCTATCGAATGCAATCGGTCAGGGGGATGTCAATGCAACCCCAATACAAATGGCGGTCATGTATGCAGCGTTGGCGAATGGGGGCACCATTTACCAACCTCAAGTGGTAGCTAAAATAGAATCTCCCACCGGAGTGGTCATAAAAGAAGCCACGCCGATTGTCCGCGGCCGGCTCGATGTGGAACCTGCCCACCTTCAAGCCGTGGTGGATGCGCTTTCGGGGGTTGTCAACGAGCCGGGAGGCACGGCATATTTCAGGCGGCCCAGTGGCGTGAAATTTAAAGTCGCCGGCAAGACCGGAACGGCCCAAGTCGTCAAGCAAGGAGCCGATCGGGGCAAGAATCTCCCCTGGGACTTTAGAGATCATGCTTGGTTTGTAGGTTATGCCCCGGTCACGCAACCCAAGATCGTGGTGGCTGTCATCAACGAACATGCCGGTCATGGTTCCAGCGGAGCGGCTCCCTTGGTGATGACGATGATTACATACTATCTGGAGCAGTTGCAGGGTGGAAATTACCAGGCGGAGGAAGAAGGGCTGTGAACCAAGGAAAGGCCGGGGTTTTCAATTGGGGATTGTTGGCCACAACGTTGGCTGTAGGGTCGGTAGGTATCGTCAATCTGTATTCGGCCTGCCGTGGCGCAGAAGTCAATTTGGTTGGGTATCAAGTTCTGTGGCTCGGGTTTGGAGTGGGTTTGGCGTTGGTTCTCAATGTCATGGATTATCGTATTTTCGATCAAATGGCGTATTGGATTTTGGTGGTGGTTTTGTTTCTGTTGTTATCGGTACTGTTGTTCGGTCGAGTCGTCAATGGCGCCCAACGTTGGATCCAATTGGGGGTGATTAATATACAACCTTCCGAATTGGCGAAAATAGCCATCGTTATGGCGGTGGCCAAGTACTTCAGTGACGAATCGAGCTGGCCGGAGAATGGATATACTATATTGGAGCTCGTCAAACCGGCTTCATTTCTCTACCCAACTGGCGCTGTGGGCGCGTTGATTTTATTTTGGGAGCGGATCGAGATTGGTCAGTGGCGGTTTGTACTGCTTGCGATTTGTCTTGTTTGGGCAGCGGCAAGCTTCATTCGAGCGCTTCAGATAGGTCGCACGACATTGCATGATTTGCTCAGTCCGGTCATGTTGGTATTGTTGCCGGCGATACTGGTATTGCGCCAACCCGATTTGGGTACCGCCTTGGTGCTTTTTGCCATTGCGGGCACCATGATTTTGTTTGTAAAAGTTCGGCGTTTCAGCGTTGTGATGGTGATGGCCGTACTTTCGGTCATGACGGTTTTTCTGCTTGTTGCGGCTTCTTCTCAATCCCTCGAGATTTTGGAGCCGCATCAAAAGAAACGTATCATGGCGTTTTTCTATCCAGAGAGCGCTTCACGGGATGATCGCTTCCAAGCCCATCAATCGGAGATCACCGTAGGATCGGGAGGAACTTGGGGTAAGGGTTGGGGCGCAAGCACCCAAATTCAGTTCAAGTTCCTGCCCGAACAAAGAACCGATTTTGTCTTTCCGGTCTGGGCCGAAGAATGGGGGTTTGCCGGAGGCTTGTTTTCTTTGACGTTGTTCTGGTTATGGTTGGCCCTGAGTGTCAATGCGGCCAGCAGTGCCCGAGAGAAATTCGGCGCGCTGGTAGGAGTCGGATGTGTGGCCATGATATTCTGGCACATTGTGATCAATATCGGCATGGTCGTGGGTTTGTTGCCGGTGGTAGGCATGACCTTGCCTTTGTGGAGTTATGGGGGTTCTTCGGTCATTGTAACCATGACGGCAGTGGGTTTCCTCATGTCCATATCCAGCCGGCGCCATGCAATATAGTAAGGTTGTTTGAAAGCGTTCGGTTGTTTTTCCAAAGATACGCGCGCAGGGTTTTATAGAGAGTTTTGGAGAAATCGCTCCAAGGCCGAAGGTGTGGGTTGACCGACGAATTGCTGCCGGACGTTGCCGCCGTCGAACAACAACAAGGTCGGCAAGGCTTTGATGGAATACTGCATTGCGATCTTGGGGTTTTTATCGACATTCACTTTGGCGACTTTGAGCCGCCCTAGATAGCGCGATGCCAAATTACGAATCACAGGTTCCAGGGATTTGCACGGACCACAAGTAGGTCCCCAGAAATCAACCAAAGCGGGGATTCGGCTTTCTAAAATCTCATTCGTAAAATTGTGATCACCAACTTCCAACACATCATCTGCCATATCTGCATCCTCCAGAAAGCTCCGTTTTATGACGACATGCATGAGTTATGTGCATATCTAGAAAAATGCTACGTTTGGTTTTCGGTTAGATGTCTTTACCATAAACACGATAGATTTTTCCGATTTTACCTCCCATAAACTGAATCCCGGCGTTGATTTTTTGACTGTCCTCCAGAGTAGGTCCCAGATCGCCGCTTTTGAGGCCGAGCTTTTGTCCCGCCCGGTGTGCATGGACGTACAAAAGTACGCTCAATCCACCCAAGGTGCTGCCTCTGAAGGCGGGTTTGACGCCCAATAAAATCACCCTGGCGGTCTCGTACTTGAATTGGCTGAGCTTGAGTCGATACATGAGCTTAATCAGTCCGGTCGGAAAGAGCCTTCCGTTGAGATCCTTGATGGCTTCCAATATGTTGGGTAAAGCCAGCATGAGTCCGGCCGGCTCGCCGTGTACTTCGGCGATGGCGGTAAGCTCTGGTATCATAAAGAGCTTCATGCTCTGTAAGGTATACTCGATTTCAGGTCGGGTCCAAGGAACATAACCCCAGTTTTTGCTCCAAGAAGCATTAAACAACTGCTCAATGATTTCGAAGTCTCGTGACATCGTTTGGAGTTGTAAGGGACGGATGACCAAACCTTCTGTTTTTTCAACGATTTCTGCGACTCTTTGGGGAGCCTTTGGTACCTGACCCACTTCATAGTGCCAGCCGTAGAGATCTTTGGCCTTTTGGTATCCGGCGGACTCCAAAAGATCTAAATAATACGGAGGATTGTAAGGGCATAACAACATGGCGGGGCCGTTTCGGTTTTCAGCTAGAATTCCCAAATTGCCGTCGTTGGTTGTAAAACAAATCGGACCCAGGATTTTATCGCATCCCTGGGCCTTCAACCAGGCCTCGCCGGCCTCAAACAAAGCGCGGGCGGCTCGGGCATCGTCTATGCATTCAAAGAATCCGAAGAATCCGGTTTTATCCTGATGTATTTGGTTGTACAAAGAGTGGATATGTACACTGATGCGGCCGACCGTTACGCCATCTCTTAGCGCCAAGAGAAAATGAGCCTTGCCCAAACGAAAAAATGGGTGTTTTTTTTCAATCAGCGCGGTGGATTGCATGTGCAACATGGGTGGAACCCAGTTGGGATCGTCCTTGTAAATAAACCAAGGCAGCGTCACAAATCTTTTGCGATCTGGGTTTGAAATCGCTTCGCGTATGACAAACTTCATGCATCCTCCAAAAGGAGATCGCTCCTTGGTGCGGCCAGGATAGTGAAAAAACTTCTTCAGTACAAGCAAATATGAAGGTATACCATGGAGGTCTAGGCCAAAATAGGAGGAATGCGGGAGAGAGCTATAGAGTGCTTGGGGTCCTAGGCGGATAGCTTGACACGGATTTCATCCACAACCATTTTCTGGGCGGACGCTGCTGCAAAGGCGTATGCAGATGCGAGGCAGCGAAACGTTTCGATGATGGTGAGCATGAGACGTGGCTCGATATTCAGGTCCACACATGAGGCATAAAACAGGTCCCCGACCAGCCAAATTATGGTGGACAGAATCAAAAACAACCAAGTCCAACATAATTTTCCCCCTCTAAGAGCCAGTGCGGTAAGCACCAAGGGAGCCAATAAGATGAGGGCGAAAAAATCCCCGAAGGCCGAAGCCAGCGCGTCCAGGGAGTTGGCCTGTCCGTCTAGAAGTAGGATTTGGCCGGCTAGGACCCGTTCCAGGCTGTTGATCACACCGGGACCAACCAGCAACAGAGCCAGGATGAAAGCAACGACGCGGATGGCCATTTGACTCCATTTGGGGCCGGGTAGCTCGATGTCGGCTACTTTCCATGCGAATGCCAGCATGGCTATCGCGATGGTGCTCAACAAGTTGGCAAGCAGTGATAAAATCCCTTGTACAATCGCGGATTGTTCTTCGGGCAGCCAATCTGACGGCACCAACAAGAGGGCGTCGAAGACGAGAAAAATAAAAGGAGTAAGAGAAAAAATCAACCACGCCCGGCGCAGGTACTCGCCTGGTTTGAGCTTCAAACCAACCGACAAGGCGCCTGCCAACCAGACCAATTTGGTCAGCACGATTTGAATACGGTGGAAAATCTTGGTTGCATCCGGGTGATTGTAAAGATTGAGGTCGACGGCCAGAAAGATACAAAGCCATATAATTGGAAAGGCGAGTAGTATTTTGAGTTTCATATGGTTAGGCCCTATATTTACTACATTCGATTGCTTTCTAACGGCTTCGGGTTTTGTGGATGTGTTTGACAACCAGATATTGCGCCAAACCGGCGGTAAACATATATCCGCTTCCGATACACCGGGCGATTTCGGCAAATGTGGTTGCCAGCCGATCGTCCATTCCCAGGTATGTGGGGGCATCGGTAGTCAACGCGTCCCAGAAGAGCCAACCGAAGGACCCCATGGTAAAGAAGATCCACGGCCAACTCACCATGCCTCCGCGCAATGCCGCGGCAGTCATGAGCAAGGGAGCAATCATGGCCAGGGATACGATGTCACCCAGGGCGGACCCGATACCTATGAGCGCCAGGCCTTGACCTTCGGCAACCTGCATCAGGCTGCTTATCCCGCCCGGACCTGCGACCAACAACGCGACTATGAGCAGGAGGATTCGAAATGCCATCTGACTGCTTTTCGATCCCGGTAACTCGATGCCGGCGACCTTCCAGGCGTTGGCCAACATGATGATGGAGATAACACCGAAAACATTGGCGACCACTACCAGCACGCCGCGGATAAAATCGATCTGATCGGGCCATATCTGCATAGTTTTGAGCAGCAATCCGATATCGAAAAATATGAGTACGAGCGGACAGCCGGAAAAAAACAGCCAAGCCCGGCGAAGATATTCGCCTCGTTCGAAACTGAAGGCCGCAATCAAACATCCGAAGAGCCAAACGATCCTGGATAGCTCTATCTGAATGCGATGGAGAAGTGTGGTTGCATCTACATCGTGGTACACGATTACATCGGCTATGATAAAGATGGCTATCCAAACGATAGGGATGAGTATGAGAGCTTTAAATCTCATCATATTACTTTCTTTTTGATGTCTGTAAGCACCAACTCCGCGGATTCTTCTCCGACCAGGGTTCGCAACATGGGACGCAACGCTTCGAGAAGCATGGGAAGATCCTCGATTTGGATGGTTTCACATGGGCGGTTCAAGGCGCGCATCGAGAACATTTTGACTGCATTCTTGGCGTTATGTTTTCCCAACCAGGTTGTCAGGTGATCGGCAACCTGTTCGGCAATGGATACTGTACTCATGCCCAAGAGTATATGCGAGAGTGAAGACGGCAAGCAAATAATTTTACAGTTGATTTGGATAATGGATCATCGAAACAGTATTATTTCACTTTCTCCTTGACGCCCTCTAGCACGACTTCGGTGGATTCTTCCCCGATCAGTGTTCGTAACATGGGGCGAAGAGCGTTGATGAGATCGGGAAGATCTTCGATACTGAGCTCTTCTGCCGGGCGGTTCAGGACCCGCATGGAAAACATCTTCACGGCGTTCTTGGCGTTGTGTTTTCCCAGCCAAGTCATGAGATGATCAGCGACTTGCTCTGCAACCGGTTTTGATTCCATGGCTCCCACTTGTGTATTCGATGTTATTGAATATTGTATTCATGAACCAAGTGCGAATGCAATACTATTTTTCAAGCCGACATTCCGGTGGATGCTTCCATTCTGTTGCCACCCGGAGTCATTGGTATTATGATACCCTCCCGTAACGGTTGCCGTGCACCTTGGTGGTTAGGATTATCATAGCGCAAATGTTGGTAAAAGGAAACATTCGTGCCCACAATTCTCACCGGCATGGCAAGGGAGACGGATTATGGTCGAGCGCGACACCCTGTTGGCATGGACGAATGAAGTGTTGCAACCCGAAACTTTCCGGGATGCCTGTCCGAACGGCATCCAGGTTTACGGAAAAGAATCGGTCGGACTGATTGCGACTTGTGTTTCGGTGTCGGAAAAATTTTTTCAACAGGCTGTGGATGCCGGAGCCGACATGTTGTTGGTGCATCACGGACTCTTTTGGGAGGGTGCCAGCCGTGTGATCGACCCCTGGATGGCCCGCCGTTTGGGGTTGTTGTTGAAATCACAAGCCAATCTCGTAGCATACCACTTACCTTTGGACGCACATGCAGAATTGGGCAATAATGCTCGGTTGGCCGATCTTTTGGAACTGGTTGAGTTGGATTACTCTTTCGGACATTATAAGGGTATGGCGATTGGGTGTCGTGGCGAGCTTGCATCCGGGCAGACTTTGGATATGTTGATCGAAAAAGTATCTCACGCGCTCGATAGCCATCCTTTAAAATTCGGGTTCGGCGGGCAGAAAGTCTCCCGAGTGGGAATTGTATCCGGAGGTGGTGGAGATGTATCGCTGTTGCAGGAAGCTAAAATTGCAGGTTGTGATACGTTTGTCACCGGTGAGATCTTTGAGCAATCGGTTGCGATGGCCAGAGAATTGAAGCTGAACGTATTGGTGTTGGGCCACTATAACTCAGAAAAATTGGGAGTACGGGCCTTGGGAGACGCATTGGCCGAGAAATTCTTGGTTGACATTGTTCATATGGATGTTCCCAATCCGATTTGAGCGTACGAAAAAGAAAGACACAAGACTTCGATGACCAGTGATAAACAGGTAGGGCGATTTCGGCTGCTCGGTAAAATTGGCGTAGGTGGTATGGCGGAAATTTTCAAGGCCGAGGAGTCCCTTCCGGATAATAAAAAACGCATCGTTGCAGTCAAAAGATTGTTGCCTCGATTGAGCGCCGAGAGAGAGTTTGTTGGTATGTTCGTCAACGAGGCGCGGATTGCCTCCAGCATGTCGCATCCCAATATTGTCAAGGTGTACGATATGCTCAACCTTGGCTCGTACTATTACATCATTATGGAGTACCTGGATGGATTGGATTTGGAGGATTTGATCCAGCAAACCGGCTATGGGGCCATGGCACTGCCGTTGGAGGAGATTGCTTATATCATCCATGAAGTGGCCCGGGGCTTGTTTTATGCCCACCGGGGAGGATTTCATCAAGACAGTGGGCCGGTGATCCACAGAGACATTAGTCCCGGCAACATCTTGGTCGATACCCGAGGGATGATAAAAATCACGGATTTCGGGATTGCCAGGGCGCTTCAAGCAGCCAGCTTCACCCAACCCGGAGTGCTCAAGGGAAAATACGAATATATGGCGCCCGAATATGTAGAGGGGAAGACCATCGATGGAAGATCGGATTTGTTTTCACTGGGCGTGGTTCTCTATGAGTTGCTTACGGGAGAAAGCCCGTTTGCAGCGGTTTTGCCGAACGATATTTGGGAACGGATCGTCAACCTGGAGCCGGTAGAGCCTAGCTCGTTGGCGGGATCGATCCCGAAAGCGATGGATGCCGTAGCGGTCAAGGCTCTTTCGAAAAATCCGAAGAAACGTTACCAGAACGGTCAAGAGATGGCGCAGCAGTTGAATCCCTTGTTCGATCGGGTCAGGGTTTCCGCCTCTTTGGGGCGGAAAGTGGCCAAGATTTTGGGAAAACGCAAGCAGCCCGTAATTACCCAGTCCGATATTGATTCGTTTTTGCCCCCCAGGACTCCCGGCGTCGATCCTACCGAGCAGATGTACCTGGATGATTTATTGGACTTGGTCGAACCGGTATCTTCGACCTTGGCGGTCTTCAATGTGAAAGATCTAGAGAAGACCGTCACCAATTGGCCTTCCGCCCGAGGAAAGCTGAAATCTGTTTTTTGGAACAAGCGCCTCCTGGCTTCGCTCTTGGCGGCTTGCTCCTTGTTGCTTGCGGCCAGCTTGGTTTGGTTGCTATGGCCTCAGAACGAGAAGGGATATCTATGGGTCGGATCGGATCTCAAGGCGGAGGTTTTCGTCGACGAGAGACGAATTGGATTGGCACCGTTGGGCGCCTATCCACTTTCTCCCGGAACCCACACCATCATGGTGCGCAGAATTGGAAATCGGGATATCAGGAAGTTTGTAAGGACCATTGTGGCGGAAGAACACACAAGAATCCGGGTCGACTGGCCCGATCCGAAGAAGCCGAAGCCGCAAAAGAAAAAAATACGCTCGAAAAGAAAACCAAGAAAGCGTTGATGAAAAGTTCAACCGCCTACTCGTAGGTGCAGTAGGATACGAGACGGTCCCCGCGGGCTCGAAATCTTTGGATTGAGGGATGGAGGTTTTGATGATCGAATACGATGATCACTTTTTTTCGGCCCGGGATGGTATCCGGTTGTTCTTTCGCAGCTGGTCCCAGACACCCAGCAAGGGTATCGTGGCGTTGGTGCACGGATTTGCCGAGCATAGCGGACGCTATGAATCGATTGCGAATGGATTGTGCCGGCGCGGATGGTCGGTGGCGGCATTTGATTACCGTGGTCATGGACAAAGTGGAGGGCGCAGAGCCCATGTAGATCAGTTCGAGCAGTACCTTGATGATATGGAAGCGTTTTTAGACTATGTCGGCAAACGCAACCCCCAAACCCGTTGTATCCTGTTGGGCCATAGCCAAGGTGGGTTGATTGCCGCCCGAAGTGTAGCGCGTTCGGTACGGCAAGTCTCAGGATTGGTGCTTAGCTCCCCCTTGTTTGAAACCGCGGTGAAAATCAATGTATTGAAAGAATGGTTTGGTAGGATGTTTTCAGTGATCATGCCGACTTTGACGTTGAAAAGCGGCCTCGACCCACACTGGATCAGCCGTGACCAGGCCGTGGTGGACCGATACGAAGCCGATCCGCTGGTCAGTCATATCGCCTCGGTGCGCTGGTATACCGAATTGCTGGCGGCACAATCCGCGGTCATGCGGGAGGCTCAAGACATCAAAATACCCGTGTTGGTTTTGCAGGCCGGAGATGACAAACTGGTGCGCCTGGAAGCAACCGAGCGTTTTTTTTCCAACGTGGGTTCGAAGGAAAAATCCTTGAAAGTGTACGCGGGCCATTACCATGAGTTGTTCAACGATATCGATTCTCAGCACGTAGTTGCAGATCTCATGGAATGGTTGGACAAACTCCATGTGAAGGGAGTGTCATAAGTCTTTTATTTCGAGCTTCTCGGGGATAAAAGAGTAAAAAGGTTGAACGTGGAGTTGACAAGCCCGTTATGTATTGATATCTTCAGATGCAAGATTCATCGACGGTTGTTTGTTCCGGAAGGGGGTTTGAGAGTTCTTTTCCGGATGCACATTTTCGAGGAGGCGAGAATATGGCTGCCGAACCACCGGGTGTAATCGGCAAAGGAATAAGTATTCGTGGAAACCTTAGTGGTGAGGGTGATCTCATCATCGAAGGAGCCGTAGAAGGTCACATCTCGCTCAAGAACCACCTGACCATTGAAGAGACGGGAGTTGTGCAGGCGGATATTGAAGCCGAGCGGCTTACCATCAAGGGGGAGATGAGCGGTAATATCACCGCCAGCGAGATGGTGGCCGTGCTGGCCAACGCCAAGGTCATGGGTGATATTAAATCACCGGTAGTGGTTATTGAAGATGGTGCAGGCTTCAAGGGAAACATCGAAATGGATGTTCCCATTCCCGACGGCATCCTTTAAGGAGATATCAAGGAGAGGAACATGGCCAACGTCATCGGTAGATCCATTGTTATCGACGGAGAGATCAGCGGCGATGAGGATTTGGTGGTTCAAGGAACTGTAAAAGGAAAGATATCACTCAAACAAAGCCTTTTTGTGGAGAGCTCAGGAGTGGTCGAGGCGGATATTGATACCCAAAACGTGGAGATTTCCGGATCGGTCACCGGCAACATCCTGGCTTCCGATAAGGTAGAGCTCAAGTCGGATGGCCGGATGGTCGGGGACATCAAGGCCCCCCGAATATTAATTGCCGATGGAGCGACCTTCAAAGGCAACGTGGATATGGACCGCTAGCTTCCACGCTAGGTAAAGGAGATGGCTATGGCCGATACGAGCACCATCGTCGGACAAACCATACTGATAAAAGGCAACCTCGAGGGCGATGAAGACTTGACCGTACAGGGTCGGATCGAGGGGGCCATCAACCTGAGCCAAACTCTGATTGTGGAGCCAAGCGGGGTTGTCAAGGCCAATGTGTCGGTGAATAATGCGGTTGTCAGTGGAATCATGGTGGGTAACCTCACGGCATCGGACTCCGTTGAAATCACCGAGACGGGTAGGGTGGTAGGCGATATCAAGGCTCCCAGGGTTATCATCGTCGAGGGGGCGCTGTTCAAAGGCAATGTCGATATGGGAAACCTGGAAATGCCCAGACCGGCGCCTTCGACGACCACCACGCGCAGGCCGAGTTACATTCCAAGCCCGCCGCCGCGCCGATCAGAGCCAGCCAGGCCGATTCCAGCCAGACCGGCTCCGCCCAGACCGCCTTTGGATGAGAAAAAGCCGCCTATCGCCGTTCCAAAGGCCGTCGTGATCCCACCGGCGACCAAAGAGACCAAAAAAGTAGAAACCCCGGCTCCGGCTGCCTCCCGACTTTCGAAGAAGAAAGTCGTTGTCAAGAAGAAACGCTGATCCGTGCAAAATATGCAAAATCACAAAGAGCGCTTGCTTACATTGTTACGCCAAAGATCATTCCGAAAAGGAAAGTTTGTGCTTTCTTCCGGAAAAGAGAGTGATTTTTACATCGATTGCAAGCAGACATCTCTGAGCGCCGAAGGACATGTTTTAATCGGCAAGGTGATTTTTTCTCTTATTCAGGAAAACTTTCCAGAAGCTCGCTGTGTCGGTGGACCGACTTTGGGGGCCGATCCGCTCGTTTCGGCAGTCAGCCTCATCAGTTGGATCGAGCAGAAACCTTTGGATGGTTTCATAGTCCGTAAAGAGCCGAAAGGACATGGTACCGGGGTTTGGCTGGAAGGCGCAACCCATATACCGGCCGGAACCCGGGTGGTCATGTTGGAAGATGCGATCACCACCGGCGCCACCACGGTACGTTCCATACAACGAGTGGTAGAGGCCGGGTTGCACGTTTTAGGTGTGGTTGTGTTGGTGGATCGGCTGGAAGGCGCGAGAGAAAAAATCGAACAAACCGGATGCAAAATATGCTCGGTATTTGATCGGCATGATTTCTTATAGAATATAACGAGTTTGCGGCCATACTATTGATTCTCGCGAACATTTCCCAATGGGTAGAAAACCCGGGTTTCGGCCCGCACGCCGATTTACCTGTTGCATCACGGGCCGACTCATTTTAAGCTGCTGACATGTTCAATAGAACCTCAGGTAAACAACAGAACTATGGTGGTGACACCATTTGGAGACTGACTCCCATGGAACGTATTCGTGTCATGTTCTTGGCGGTAGGTTTCTTGGCTTGTTTTTCAACGCCGGGATGCAACAATCCGCAACCGCAGATGCGGGGGTTGAGAGACGTTGCGGATGGATATGAAAAGCAATTGGCTCGGTGGACCGCTTCGGGTGACTACTTCCAGAGCTTCGATCGGGTCATACGGGTATATGCAACGTATTTGACCGATCCTTTCAGGCAGGCTATGCGGCAACAATACGAGAGAGTTTTCAATATACGTCCACAAGACGCTAGGATCGTATCGGATTTGGAGGAGATCGCAAACTCGTCCCCGAAAGGGCATGAGTTTTTCTTTTTCGTCGATACATCCGAATTCACTTGGAATGACTTGGAGGCTCGGGATTCGGTATGGAGCGTGGTTCTTTGGAATGGGGATGAGAAACCTGCGGCCCTGGCGCAGACAGCCCGATCGTTTCGGGGCCGCGGACCCAACTTGAAAGCTTTTTTTCCATACGTCAACGATTTCGGTCGCGCCTATTATGTGCATTTCCCCAGCGTTCGGGCAAACGGCCGACCAATCCCGAATCCGGAAGAAAATGAAATCATCATCAAGCTAGCTTGTATATATGGGGAAGTGAGCTTGACATGGAAGGTTGAACCATGAGCTTGTCTGTTTGGATGGAAAAGGTCCGCGTGAGCCGGCGGACTCGGGCAATCGCACGATTTAAAAAAAAGATTAAGACGAAATTCGGTCAAGGGGAAGAAAGGCTTCGCGCGATTGATTTTTTTAAAACACTTGCGAACCAAGAAGGTTTTTTGGGACTTTTGGAACGTTACATGATCAATGCCGAGCCGAGCATCAAGGATGAGGAAGAGAAAGAAAACGTCTTTCGCATCCTTACTGGTTTCGGTTCGGATGTCATCCCTGCAGTGGAAGAATACATCAATCGAAAAGACGCAGCCAACGTACCCATTACATGGCCTCTTAAAGTGTTGGACGCGGTGGCCGAACCCGAGCAAGCCGTCACGGTCGTCATTCGGGCTTTGGAGCGCCTGGGTACCCGGTATATGCGCGAGCCTGAAAGAAAGGTACTGCTCATATCACAGTTGGCAGAGTACGATGATGCCAGGGTTGTGCCGGCCTTGAAGCCCTTTTTGCGGGATCATCGCGACGAAGTGCAATTGGAAGCTTTGTCGGCCATCGCACGAAAACCGGATGATACGGCCCGAGACGCCATGTTGGATTTGTTGGTCGAAGAAGATACGTCGGTTCGATTGCGTGCATCGGTTGCCGAGGTGTTGAAGAACCTCGGATGGACGGTGAAAGGATACCGAAAAAAGGTGGAAGAGGTCTTGCCGGAAGGCTTGCACATTGATCGCGCCGGCCGTATAAAAGGGCGCTGGGCGCTGATGCCTTCGGAGGACTTGGGTGAAGAAAGCTGAACGTCTGCTGGACTTGGTGGCCTTTTTTCTCAACCAGACCAATCCGGTGAGCTTTGAAGAAATCCAGAGCTGTTTTCCCGAGGATTATGCCGGTCAAAGCCGCTCGGCGGCGCTTCGAAAGTTTGAACGCGACAAGGCCGATCTCGTGCAATTGGGCTTGCCTCTGAAATACCTCGAAGATCACGAAAATGAACACATGGGATATTTCATCGATCGGGAAAGCTATGCGTTACCCGACGTAGCGCTTTCACCGGACGAGCTTGCGTTCATGTATATGGCGGCTACGGCGGTTTTGGACATGCAGGCCTCTCCGTTCAGCTTGGATTTGTCACGAGCGTTGAATAAAATGATCTTTGCGGCCAATCGCCAAAAAGATTCCCATCTGCTTTCTCGATGTGTCTCGAACGATAACAGCCCGCGAAATCCGGGTGGATTGGAAAACCAGTACTGCATGCAGCAGCTGCGTCAGGCGGTTTTTTCCCGAAAGACCGTCGAAGTGAGATATTACAGCCCCTGGAAAAATGAAACCACCCAAAGATCGGTGGATCCATACGGGTTGGCTTGTCTTCGGGGTGACTGGTTTATGGTTGGTTTTTGCCGCTTGCGGCAATCCGTCCGGGTGTTTCAGGTCAATCGGATCTCAAGGATTGAAGTCAATCCCAAGAGACCCAACACGGCGGATTTCGAAGTCCCGTCGAGCTTTCTCATATCCGATTATCTGGCGAAGCATCCCTGGCAGATCCGGGTGCACGAACCCTGCCGCGCGGTCGTACGGATCGAACCACCTGCGGCTGATTCGGTTCAGGCGGAGCTGGGATTGACTTCCGACGAGGTATGTCAGGAGGGAAACGCCGTAATCCTGACCCTGCGGGTAACCAACCTGGACGGTTTAGTGCCTACCATCATGTGGTACCGGGATCGAGCCAGGGTCATTGAGCCCGGCGCATTGATTGGAAAGGTCGTCTCGGCTTGGAAACGATTGGAGTCGCCACCGGCATGAGCGATCTATACCAGCGGTTGCAAAATTTGTTGTTTTTGGTTCCCTATGTGGTTCGTCATCGGGGTGTTTTATTGACGCAGTTGGCTTCGATGTTGGGGTTGAGCAAAGAAAAGCTCATGGAGGAAATCGATTTTTTGTTGATGGTCGGACGTCCGCCATTTCAACCCAACGACTTTCTTGATATCTATTATGAAGAAGACAAAGTGTATGCCGATTTACATCAGTCTCTTTCACGCCCTCCACGCTTGAATGTTTTTGAAGCTTTGGGATTGGCTTCGGCCGTCAAGGGTTTTGCGGCGGGTCATGCCCAGGATCAGGATCATGAGGGTGTGGCTGAACGGGTGTTGGATAAAATCTTGTCGGTATTACCCGATGAAACCCGAATGCTTTTCGAACGTTTTGCCGGCAGCTACTTGATCGTGTCGAACGAAGGTCTCAGTCAAACGTTACAAATGCTCGACAGGGCGGTCGAATCAGGGCAAGAGCTCGAGATAGATTATTATACCGCCGGCAGGGCCGATACGACTACCCGTACGATTCGTCCCTTGGGCCTGGCATGCAGATCGGGGGTTTGGTATTTAGCGGCTTTCTGCAAACAAAGGCAAACGAATCGACTTTTTCGGGTAAGCCGAATTCGGCGGTGTACACAAACTCCGGGTCGATTTGAGAGATCGCAAGACTTCGATCTCGATAGATTCGTAGATGCGAGCCTCACGATTCCCAAGCAAGGGGAAAGAAAGTGTGTCATTCGATTTCGTCCCGAGCAGGCCAGGCAGGTGCGCGAACGCTGGCCCGGAGAGTATCTTCGCGAGGAAACGGATGGTTGTCTTTTGATGATATTGCACGATGTGTCGGAAGAATGGCTCATGTCATATGTAGCCTCATTTGCGGGAGAGGCTGTGATCATTGAGCCGAATGAGCTTTCTGAAAAGATCGGCCGGCAGGCCTTATCCGTGATTTCGAAATACCAAGATACGAAGAGCGCACGATAACCACATTGTTCAAGGAGATACGCGATGCCTACTGAGTTTTCGGTAAACAAACGAGATGTAATGTTTGTATTGTTCGAGCAATTGGATGCGGCCGAGATGTGCCGTTTGCCGGGATACGAGGAGTGTAATCGTGAGCTTTTCGAGATGGTAATCGACGAAGCCGTGAAGATGGCCACAGAAGTCTTGGCGCCGCTCAACGCCTCGGGTGATCGGGAAGGGCTCAAATTTGAAAATGGACAAGTGATCATGCCGAAGGGCTATCGGGAGGCGTATTCGAAATATGGACAAGGCGGATGGATCGGCATGACCCACGACCCGGAGGTGGGAGGTCAGGGGTTGCCGCATGTGTTGAAATTTGCCTGTCAGGAGTTTTTCGCCGGAGCCAATGTGGTGCTGTTTCTTACCGGTATGTTGACGGAGGGAGCTGCGCATCTGCTCGAGAAGTTCGCCGACCGGGATCTGAAGACATTATATTGTGACAAGATGTTTTCCGGACAGTGGGCCGGAACCATGTGTTTGACCGAGCCATCGGCCGGAAGTGATGTTGGCAACCTCAAGACCCAAGCAAAGAAAGCCGGTGATCATTACCTCATCCAGGGCAGCAAGATATTCATAAGCGGCGGCGATCAGGACATTACCACCAACATCGTACATCAAGTGCTGGCCAGACTCGAAGGAGCTCCTGCCGGGACCAAGGGCATTTCACTTTTTTGTGTGCCCAAATATCGCGTCGCGCCGGATGGATCTTTGAAAGGGAAAAACGATGTCGATTGCGGTGGTGTCGAGCACAAAATGGGAATTCATGCTTCGCCCACCTGCACCCTGAATTTTGGAGACGAAGGTGATTGCCAAGGGTATCTGATTGGAGAGCCGAATACGGGTATGCGCTTGATGTTTCAGATGATGAACGAGTCCAGATTGGCAGTGGCCATGCAAGGATTGGGTTTGGCGGCCGCCGGGTACTTGAGTGCCTTGGGATTTTCAAAAGAAAGAATCCAAGGAGCCAAATTAGAACACGGCAAGGATCCCCAGGCGCCCCGGACCGCGATTGTCGAGCATCCAGATATCCGCCGCATGTTGATCAAGATGAAGAGCCTGGTGGATGGAATGCGTTCGCTCATTTTCTCCGTGGGAAAATACATTGATTTGTCCCAGAATTCGCCTGACGCGGCCGAGAGGAAAAAGACGAGCGGTTTTGTGGATTTGCTCACGCCCATATGCAAAGCCTATGGTTCGGATATGGGTTTTAGGGTCAACGAGATGGCGGTTCAAGTTTTTGGGGGATACGGCTATTGTCAGGAGTATCCGGTAGAGCAGTACTTGCGGGATCAGAAAATCGCATCGATTTATGAAGGCACCAACGGCATCCAGGCCATTGATTTGTTGATGCGCAAGGTAGTCGGCGATCGGGGTGGGGTTTTGAACAATTATCTCGAGTTGATTCAGGCCGCGATCGAAACAGCAAGCGTGATTGATGAGCTCGAAAAACCGGCCGCAATGCTGCGAGATGCCGTAAAGGAGCTTGGTAAGGTCACGGATCATCTTTTGCAATTGGCCTCGCGGGATGTCGGGGCTGCTTTGTTGCACGCATTTTCCTATTTGGAGATGTTTGGACACGTGGCAGTGGCGTACAATCTGTTGCATGCAGCCTGCCGGGCTTCACGGCGAAGGGATGAGATCTTGGCCGCCGCCCATGCGGTCGATCCACAGGCCCGCAGACGTTTGTGCGAGGAGAACGACGAGGTGGCTTTCTATCAAGGAAGGGTGATGTCGGCCCTCTATTTCATCCACCATGTCTTGCCCGAGGTGTATGCCCTGTCAAGAAGCCTACAGAGCGAGGATCGGAGCGCGCTCGATATCGTATATACCTGAGTTTTTTCTCATCAAAATCTTATCGTCTCATCTCTCGGACCGAAAATGGATGTACAGTAAGGATCGAAAACCGCCTCGAAATAAGCCCGCTGTGTTTGGTCGCAAAGAGTATGTTTTTTCCATGGGGGTCGCTTCATGGGTCGGGGGCCCGGCTATCCGGTTCTTGACATTATCTGCGCGGACATGTAGCAGTGACCGGATGGAAAGCTTGTCTTTCTCTACAGGGATTCGAAATATCATATTCGGCTTGTTGGTGGCCGTCGGCGGCTGGGTGCGGGCGGCATCGATTGCGGATTCGGCCGGTTATGCGGTTCGTTTGTGTGTCTCGACCGGTGATGAGCGCGTGAAGATTCAAGGCAGGCAGATTACGATCATCGATGGTGATGTGCATGATGTGTTGACCCGCGAAGTGGATGGCGCCATCGAGATTGATATCGGTAAGCATGGATTGCAAAGCCGGGCGTTTTCACATACCCCCCGTTCGATTGTCATCGAATCCCAAAATGCATTCGTCGTCAAAGGGCGCAGGTTGGTCGGAAAGCTGGAAGTTCGGAACGATGCCAAACAAAAGCTTTTGATTGTCAACCACTTGCCTCTGGAGAAATACCTCCAAGGTATTTTGGTGGCCGAAATGGCGCCCAATTGGCCGCTTGAAGCCCTCAAGGCTCAGGCCGTGGCATCCAGGACCTACGCGGTATATAAGATTTTATCAAATCAAGAGCAGGCCTACGATGTCTCCTCGACAACCCTCGATCAGGTATATAGGGGTATCGCTGATGAATCTGTGCGGGTGACCCGGGCCGTCTTAGCTACCCGAGGCAAGGTTTTGGTATATGCCAATCGGCCGGCGGAAGCTCTTTTCCATTCTTGTTGCGGGGGCCGCACGCGATCCGCAGAGTCGGTTTTCGGTAATCCGGTTGCCTATTTGATTGCGGTCGAAGATCGTGATTGCGAGGGTTGCCCGCGGGAGTTCTGGCGCACGCGGATAGGGTTGCGGCAACTTGCCGCGCGAGTGGGAGGAAATCTCAAAAAACCAGTGGCCGTCAAGCAGGTTCGACATGCCGGTGATGGGATCGAGTTGGTTTTTCAAAATCACGCTTCGACGAAATTGACCAATCACAAGCTGCGTCGATTGCTTGGTGAGAGAGTCCTGTGGAGCCCTGGGTTTACCTGGAGGTTGGAGGGTGCCGACATGGTGTTTGAGGGTCGTGGCAATGGACACGGGGTGGGAATGTGCCAATGGGGCGCTCGGGCGATGGCCGAACGGGGTAGGGGCTACCGAGAGATCCTTACAAAATATTATCCCGGATGTAAGTTGAGGGCTATGTTCTGATGCATTTGAGCGAGTTCGACTACCATCTGCCCGAATCCCAGATCGCCCAACACCCCCCGGTCCACAGGGATCGGTCCCGGCTCATGGTTGTGCCAAAGAAGCAGAACGATGTCGCTCACTTGGGTTTTTTTCAATTTCCGGACTTGCTGCGACCTGGAGATGTTTTGGTATTAAACGATACCCGGGTAATACCAGCCAGGTTGCGAGGAAAAAAAACAACCGGCGGGGCGGTCGAGGTTTTGCTCGATCGGCCCTTGGATTCCGAGAGTCTGCAGGGAGGTCGATATTGTCAGACCTGGAGCTGTTTGCTGCACGCTTCCCGGCCTCTTCGGGAAGGCGCACGGGTCGGACTGCCTGCCGGCGGTGAGCTGAGCGGATGCGGTTTTACAACCGCGCCCAAGCAACCCAAGGTTCTATTGAGTCTGCCCATGCCGGTAAAGGATTACCTCGATCGGCATGGAGAGGTTCCTTTGCCCGGCTACATTCACAGGGATGCAAATCAGGATGCCCAAACGGATCGATCCAGGTATCAATGCGTCTACGCATGCCATCCGGGCGCCGTTGCGGCACCCACCGCCGGGCTGCATTTCACTCGTGCATTGTTGGAGGCAATCCGGAAAAAGGGCGTAGAGATTGTGCATGTTACCCTGCATGTTGGACCGGGTACTTTCTTGCCGGTCAGATCCGAAGACATCGAGCAACATAGCATGCATGCAGAACGTTACCGGATAAGCGGGCCGACCGCCGAGATTGTGACCGAAGCCCGTAGGTCGGGCCGTCGCATTGTGGCGGTGGGAACAACCGTAGTAAGAACCCTGGAAAGCGCCTGGGACGGTGACAGGCTCATTGGTGGGGACGCAGAGACGCGGCTTTTCATCCGCCCCGGATACCGGTATCGGATAGTGGGTGCCATGTTGACCAACTTTCACCTGCCACGCTCTACTCTGTTGATGCTGGTGTGCGCGTTCGCAGGCATGCAAAAAGTGCTTGCGGCATACCGGGAGGCGGTCGAACGCGGCTATCGTTTTTTTTCTTATGGGGATGCCATGTTTTTGGCCTGATCCAAATACGGATGAATGGAATGAATACCTTGGTATATCCAAAACGCCTGAAATTCGAGGTGGTATCTTTTGACTCGGATACCCGAGCCCGCTTAGGTCGCCTGACGACCAGAAAAGCAGTGGTGGAAACCCCGGTGTTCATGCCGGTCGGCAGCCTCGGCTCGGTCAAGGCTCTGGATCCTGAAGAACTCTACAATATGAATTTCGGCTTGATTTTGGGCAACACCTATCATTTGATGTTGCGTCCCGGGATGGATGTCATCGAGATGCACGGCGGTTTGCATGCGTTTATGGATTGGAAAAAGGCCGTTCTGACCGATAGCGGGGGTTACCAGGTTTTCAGCTTGAGCAAGCTGCGCACCATTGATGACGAAGGGGTGTGTTTTCGAAGTCATATCGATGGAGACATGGTGAACTTGAGTCCCGAAAGAGCCATTTCGGTGCAAGAAACCCTGGGTTCGGACATCATGATGGTTTTGGACGAATGTCCGCCGTTTGACGCAGGCGCGAAGGAGTTGGAGGCTGCCTGTGTGCGTACAACCAAGTGGGCAGAAAGATGTTTTAGCGCCAGAACCGACCGGGGGGGCGCATTGTTCGGCATTGTTCAGGGTGGAGGAAACCGAGAGTGCAGGATCAACCACCTTGAAAGCATCGCGGCCCTGCCGTTTGAAGGGTTGGCCATCGGAGGCGTGTCGGTAGGAGAAGGCTGGCCGCAGTCCGAACAAGTGCTATCCTGGCTTGCACCGATCATGCCCTCAAACCGCCCGCGGTATCTCATGGGAGTGGGCCTGCCCCAGGACATCATCCGGGCGGTCGGCTATGGTATCGATATGTTCGATTGTGTCGTGCCTACCAGAAACGCGCGCAACGGACAGCTTTTTACTTGGGAAGGACCGATCCAGATTCGGCATGCGGCCCATCGGTTGGATACCCGTCCGGTGGACGAGCATTGTCCCTGCCCGGCTTGCAGGCGTTTTTCGCGATCCTATCTGCGCCATCTCTATATGTCCAACGAGATTTTGGGAATGCGATTGAATACGCTGCATAACTTGACATTTTATGCCGGGATGATGCAAAAGATACGCGACAACATCCGCAAAGGGTGTTACGAAGCTTGGAGCCGGCAAACCCTCGAGCGGCTTGGTTGCCCATAAGCTCAAAAAAACAATTGATTTGCTTGATCAGTTCTGTTAAGAGGGGTCATTCGGTGTTTTTCTTGAAAACCTGGCTTTTGAAAGAGTGATCTTGAAAGATAGAGAGGAGTAAGCCGTGGAATACCAGATTTTGCATACATTGATGACCCAGGACCAGGGAGGGCAGGCACCTCAACAAATGCCGGGGTGCCAGGGCATGGGAGGCATGATGGTTCCTCTCATTCTCATGTTCGTTATCATCTATTTTTTGATGATTCGCCCTCAGCAAAAGCAGCAAAAACGCCACAAAGCCATGTTGCAAGCGTTGAAACGAGGTGATCGGATTATCACCAATGCAGGCATATTCGGCACCATTACGGGGATGACGGATACGACCATGACCTTGGAAATAGCAAAAAATGTTCATATACGGGTACTTAGGGCTCAAATAGCGGGGTTGCAGCCTGAGGGGGGAGACAAGGACGCTGAAGGGAAACCGGTGATCCCCGAAGATAACAAATAAAAAACCATTTACCCCGTTCGAAGGAAGGTAAGCGAGGTTGACATGGAGAAGGCTTGGTATTGGAAAGTCGTACTGGTTGTTTTTTTGGTGGTCGGCTCGGTATTGTATTTGTTACCTACATTCATTCCAGGCTCGCTGCCCACTTGGTACACAAACTTTTTCGATAAAAAGATCAATCTAGGGTTGGATCTCAAGGGAGGTTTGCACTTGGTGCTCGGCGTGGAGGTCGAGAAAGCCCTGGAGGATAAGGCCGATCAGTATGTGGCGGATTTTAAAGAATCTTTACGGGAAAAACGTATAGGATTCAAAAAGATATCTCGCATACCCGGGACCTGGGACATTCAATTCGAGCTGGACGATCCCAAAGACGAGAGTAGGCTTCTCAAGCGAATACTCCAGGGGTACAATTTGACATCGACGCCGGTGGAAGACGCGCAACCCGGCCTGGTGCGGGTAACCTTTGAAGAGACTTTCATTCGTGAGCTTCGGAAAAACGCCCGGGACCAATGTCAACTCACCATTCGTAATCGGGTGGATGAGTTGGGAGTGGCCTCTCCGGACATTTCTCAACACGGTGAGGTGGGCATCCTGGTTCAGCTGCCGGGTTTGTACGAGACCGAAAGAGCCAAGGAGTTGTTGGGACGCACCGCCCAGCTCGAGTTCAAAATGGTGGACGACAAAAGCGATTTCATCAAAAATCTCAAGGATCAGCTGCCGGAAAAAATCGAGTTGGACTATGATACTTACACCCGTCCGGATGAGCAGACCATGACTTCGGCTTTCTTGAGATCCAGCGGACAGGGTAACGAGGGCCGCAATCGAATATTGGATTTCTTGAACAACGTCGAAGAGATGAAAAAATATTTGGCGGATCATGGGGTGGATGTCGCCACCGCGGATAAAATCCTCGAGTTGGCCAAATCCGGTCTCACTCCGGTGGAAAAACAGCAGATCCTGGCGCTCGCGAAGCCGATCTTGGAAAAACCAGAGCAGCCGGGGCAGGAAGATGCCTTGAAGGGATTTCAAGAGCTTCTCAAAGGTAAGGTGCCGGATGGATATGAAATTGGTTTTTCTAGAAAAGAATCCAATCTGGTGACCGAGTACATCACCTATTTGATGCACAGCGAAGTCGCCATGACCGGAGATTACATTACCGACGCCAGACCTCAGTATGACGAATTCAACAATCCCGAAGTGAGTCTTACCTTCGATCGAGCCGGAGCTACGAAGTTTGAAAAGCTCACCGGAGCGCACGTTGGAGAGCGTATGGCCATTGTTTTGGAGGGTGAGGTGAGCTCGGCTCCGGTGATACAAACCCGCATCGGTGGTGGAACGGCGAGGATCACTCTGGGTGCTAGAAGCGGACAGGAAGCGTTGCAGGAAGCGGATGATCTGTCCAAGGTATTGAGGGCCGGGGCATTGCCTGCTCCCGTGCGGATCTTGCAGGAACGTTCGGTGGGACCCACCATGGGTGAAGACGCCAGGCGTCAGGGCACGTTCGCACTGGGGATCGGTTTGATCCTGGTGATTGTCTTTATGGTGCTTTACTATCGTTTATCCGGACTGGTGGCCGACATGGCCTTGGTGCTCAACGCGTTGTTCGTCTTGGCGGTCATGGCGGGAATCGGGGCCACTCTTACCCTTCCGGGTATTGCCGGCATTATTTTGACCATTGGCATGGCGGTGGATGCGAACGTCATCATCAACGAGCGGGTTCGGGAAGAGCTCCATGCCGGCAAGACTCCCAGGGCGGCGATTGACGCCGGATACAGCCGGGCGTTTTGGACCATCTTTGATGCCAATTTTACCACGTTGATCGCGGCCTTCGTGCTTGGATCGTACGGTTCGGGTCCTATCAAGGGGTTTGCCGTAACCTTAGGCATCGGGATTTTTGCCAGCATGTTCACCGCCATCTTTTTTACCAGGTTGGTGGCGGACTTGTTGACCATCAAATTTAAAGTGGAGAAGCTGAGTATTTAGCCGGAATAGAACCAGCTATAGAAAGAGCCACGAGGTTGGGAATACATCCTCGTGACTGCGCGGAGGAAAGAGATGGAATTTTTCAAGCCGGGTTCCTTGAACATCGATTTCATGGGTAAGAGGAAACCCTTTGTTTTCATCTCCATTGTGTTGTTGTTGGTCTCGATTGTGACGATATTCTGGAAACAGGCCAACGGAACCATCAACCTGGGTATCGATTTTGCGGGCGGTACGGTTTTGGATTTCGAGTTTTCCAAGGAAGTCGAAATCGGGCAACTGCGGAAAATCATCCAGGATCTCGGATACGACAAAAACGTCATCCAGCGAAGCGCATTGGAAAGTCAGGAGGGAAAATCCGAGTACATCATTCGGGTGGAACGGATCGCCATATTGAGCGCAAACGATGCGGATCGGCTCAAATCCGGATTGGAGCAGGACTTTGGCGAAAAACTTATGGGTTTTTCGTTTGATGCCGACAGCGGCGATCAGTTTGACTTGAGGTTCGGCTCCGAGGTGGAGGAAAAGGATATCCGGGTAGCTCTTGCAGGACAGGCCGAGTCGATCGGCAGGCAAGAGCTTTTGGATGTGTCGATTAAAAAGCAGGGCAAAGAGTCCGAGCATCGCTATTTGGTGCTCATGACCGGCATTGCGGCTCAAATCGAGAAGGCTCTGCAAGACTCCATGCCGGAGGCCAAACCCTTTATGCGCAAAGTCGAGTTCGTGGGGCCCCAGGTTGGAAAAAAGTTGCGAAATGACGGTATATTGTCCTTGATCTACGCCATAGCAGGAATCTTGGCGTACGTCGCTTTCCGCTTCAACCTGCAATTTGCGCCCGGAGCAGTGTTGGCCCTGGCCCATGACGCGATTCTTACCATCGGGTTTTTTACCATCTTTGGTTTGGAGTTCAACCTGACGTTTGTGGCCGCCGTGTTGACCGTCATAGGTTATTCTGTCAATGACACCATCGTGGTCTATGATCGCATCCGTGAGAACATGACGCGTATTCGGTCCCAACCGATAGAAAAAGTGATGAACACGAGCATCAACGAAACGCTCAACCGAACCATCTTGACCAGTTTTACCACCGCATTGGCTTTGATGGGACTTTTGGTGGTGGGATTTGGCGAGATCAAGGATTTCGCCATCGCCATGACCTTCGGATTGGTGGTCGGTACCTACTCCACAATTTATATCGCCAGCTCGTCTACGATATTCCTCGAGAATATCATGAAGAAGTTTCGCTCTGCATAAATAACCTGCTTCTCATTGTTGTTAAGATACGCCCGAAAACTCAAACCGAGACGGAGTAAAACGCGATGACCCAGACTGTGTGGCAGGAGCGTCATGCTGATGCCCACGCCGTAAGAAGTTTATGTGATGAGCTTGGAATCTCTGGGTTGCTGGCCAAATTGCTCGTGCAAAGAGGTGTCGAGACTCCCGAAAAAGCCCGAATGTTTTTATCTCCTTCTTTGTCCCGGCTCGATGATCCCAGGCATATGCTGGGTATGCCCGCGGCGGTCGACCGACTGATCCAAGCCATAGAAAAAAAAGAAAAGATTTTTATTTATGGGGATTACGATGCTGACGGGGTGACTTCGATATCGGTTTTGGTGCTTTTTTTCCGCCGGTTGGGCATCGAAGTCGACTACCTGATACCTTCCCGTTTGGATGATGGGTATGGATTGCACGAAAAGTACGTTGACGAAATCTCCGGGAAAGGCTGTCGGTTGCTTGTCACGGTCGATTGCGGTATCAGCAATGTCTCCGAAGTGGAGTCGGCCGTTCGACTCGGGATGGACGTGATCATTGTGGATCATCATCAGCTGGCGAAAGAGCTTCCGCCCGCCAGCGCCATACTCAACCCCTGCCAGCCGGAATGTCGGTTTCCAACCAGGCACCTTTCCGCGGTCGGGGTATGCTTCAATCTATTGATTGCGCTTAGAACCGAGCTGCGGGCCCGGGGTTGGTTTTCAAGTTGCGAGGAACCAAATCTAAAAGAGTTTTTGGATTTGGTGTGCCTGGGTACCATCGCGGATGTGGTGCCTCTAACCGAGGAAAACAGAATCATTGCAACCTTTGGACTGCAGGAGTTGGGAGTGAGCAAGCGTCCGGGAATCGCGGCCCTCAAGGAGCTGTCCGGATTGCATGCGCCCAAGTTGGAGGCCGGACAGGTAGGGTTTCGGTTGGCTCCCAGGATCAACGCGGTGGGTAGAATCGGGTTGGCAAGCAAAGCTGTCGATTTGTTGACCACCGATTCGTATTCGGTGGCGTTGGCGCTGGCGAAGGAAATGGATCGCGCCAACCAACAGCGCCAGAACATCGAGCAGAAAATACTTCTCGAGGCACTTGAGCAACTCAAGGCGCTCGGAAAGGCTGCCAGGCCTACGTCTTTGGTCATGGCGTCTGATAGTTGGCATGTGGGCGTGGTGGGGATTGTCGCCTCCAGGTTGGTGGATCGTTACAACTGCCCGGTGGTGATGTTGGCTTTTGAAGGTGAGTACGCTCGGGGCTCCGCGCGAGGCACCAAGAATGTACATCTTTATAAAGCCTTGCAGAAATGTGTTGAGCATCTGGAGGCGTTCGGCGGGCATCGAATGGCGGCCGGGTTGAAATTGCAGCGGGACAAGCTCAACGAATTTCGCCGGGCGTTCGATACCGCGATCACCGGACAGTTGGAGGGTGCTCAAATCGACCGGGTGATCGAAGTGGATGGCGAGCTTCAACCCGCCGACCTGACTCTTGAAATCATTGACGAGTTGAAATCCCTGGCGCCTTTTGGATTGGGTAATCCCGAGCCGCTGTTTGTGGCCCGGAACCTTGCGGTCAAGTCGGCGAGGTTGGTGGGGCGTGAGCCTCCCTATCACCTCAAGGCTGTTCTGGCGGATGAAAAATGTACCTACGATATGATTGGATTTGGTTTGGGAGATAGATTGGATGAAATGCAAGAGAAAATCGATGTGATCTACACCGCGTCGATCAACAACTGGAACGCAGGCAACTCGATTCAGTTGAGAGTCCGGGATATCAAGAGCTCTCGAGATTGAAGTGATAGGTTTTCCAATCGACCCCGTACCGGCCGTCTCGCAGGACCAACCAGAGAGTGCAGTTTCCGCTCGAGGGTTCCAACTCCAGCTTCCATCGGTTGTTTTGTAACAGATTTCCCTCTTTGTCGACATCCACGATGGTTCGCCGGTCGGAAAAAGAACCACATGTGGAAAACCAAGAAAACAAATGATCTTCTTGGCGGGGTTCTTCGAGATCTTCGGGCTGATACAACTCGCGGGAATCTTCGGCGTAGATTGGGTGGATGTTGTGGGTTTGGTTGGTGCGGATTGTATGGATGGGTTCGGTCGGGCTCTTCTCGTTGATGGTGATGCCCGAAATGATTGGATTGCGGTTGGCAGGAGGGCTTTCATCGTTGAGACGAAGTTTGATCCGCTTGACCGAACGCAGGGATACTCCTTCGGCTTCCAGCTTGAACCCGATGAGAATCCAGGGTAGTTTATCGATCTCGGGCTGCTTGAGAAGACTGTCGATATCGATGCCCTTGTCCTTGAGCCATTGCACCCATTCGGTAAGTGGTAGCTCCACATGAAGTTGGTTTGCACCCAACTCGTAGCTGTCGGGACCCGGACAAGGGATATCTCCGGCAGCATTGTCAAACTCGAAAAAACATACCGCCCAGGTTATATCGAATTTGGGAACCTTTTCTTCGGGGAAAGCCACCAGGGCCTCGAGCCGCACCGTGTCCGACAGGGTCGCATCGGGGGGTACGGCTCGCACGGCCAGCAAGCGCGGCCGATCTACCAAAGTAGCAGGCGGAAATGGGCTATCACAGCCGAATTGCCAGATGCTTCCCAGCAGGTTAAAAAATATGAAAACAATCCAACTCCATCGACTCCGCGGGTTGACACGCTTATCCATTCTCAGAAGCTCCCCCTGAGACCCAATGCCGGAAGAATCGGCAGGCCGCGAAAATAGGCGCGCTCGGTGTAGTCGTAGTTGTATTCGATTCCTTCGATGGCGCGAAAGTTGTAGGTATTTTGCAAATCGACGAATGCGCTCAGCGCCCAACTCGTAAATGCCCAAGTATAATCGACCCGGATATCCAGTCGATGGTAGGTGGGCAGGCGTTCTCGATTGATTGGACCGGGTATGGGAAGATATGTGTCGTAGTCCGCATCGAAGATGCCGCCCTGTATGGGTGTGATGGGGTTTCCCGAAACCAGCTGAAAACGCAACCCAAATTCCCAACCCGAATGCAAGCCATGTACGGGCATACGCTCCGAGGTCGGCAACCTTGCGCCTGCCACCAGGGTGAGTATGTGGGTTTGATCGAAATCGAAAAGTCTCCAGGTTTGATCCGGGGCGTCTTTTCGTTGGCTGCGCATGAGGGTATAGGCCATCCAGCCGAAAAAACCATGGTTGAGCTCCCGGCGGGCCAGAAACTCCAGACCGGCCACCCGGCCGATTGCTCCGTTGCGGTAAACCATAGTTGGATCCGGCACCACCAGACGGTCGAGTGTTTTGTAAAAATATGTCACTTCGAGTGAGCTCGAAAACGGCATTTTTTGCTCGATGCCGATGGTATAGTGGATGGCTCTTTCCATTGAGAGATTTGGGTTGCCGAAGCTCTCCAGCAATTCGTCCTCGGACGGGGCTTGGTGATACCATCCGATACCCGCCTTGAGCAGTGTCTTGGGTCGAAGCTCTATTTGGGTGTTCAATCGGGGCATCACGGCCCAATCGCCGTATTGCCCATAAGCATATCCGTCAAACCGCAGACCGGCGAGAATTTGAATCGAATCGACCGGGATGATCCGGGTGCTGATATAAAGGCCTCCCTGGTAGGTATGCTGGCTTTCACTGCCCTTGACAATTTCCATGGTGTGCAGCTTGCCTGGAATATGGCCTTCCTTCGGGGGGCGCACCATCTCATGGGTAAGATCGACTCCCATGTACACCAGATTGACGCCGGTGTTGATCTCGAGTATTTCGGACAACGACCAGGAAAGGTCCGAGCGGGCTGCCAGACTGGGGACAAAAGAGTGGAAAAAAAACTTTCCAACATCAAATCGGCCTCGATCGTATCCTCCGACCAGCGAGGTTTTCAGCTGCCAGTCACCCGAGTCCGGAGTGTGCAGCCACTGGAGGTACAGCCGGTTGAACTGCAATTGCATCCCGAACTCGCCTCGAAAAGCCGCATCGCCGGTTACCGGTTTTTGAGAGAGCAACTCCAGTGCATCTGATGATCCGAAAGCCAAAATAGAAAGGCGGTTTCTGTAGTCGGGGTTGAATTCGAGCTTGAGTTGGTAATCGTAATACACCGGAGCGACCGTCATATCGAGACCGGATTCGCCCTCGATGATGGAAGGCAACCAGAAATCGATGGTGCTTCTTCTGGCGGAAGCGAAAAACCCGGCTTGATCTCCAATGGGGCCTTGGATGAAAAAACCAGCGTCCAGGAGGCTGGTCTCTACATACCCATCCCATTGACGGTGGGAGCACGGCAAGGTTTGCACGTTGACGACTCCCCCGATGGCTTTGCCGAAACCGGCGTCGAATCCTCCCGGGATGAAATCTATCTGTTGGAGCATGTCCGAGTTGAGAATCGATTTCAGGCCGCCGAAATGATACAGCAGGGGTACGGGGTGGTCATCAATGAGGATTTGGCTGTCTTCCGGGGATGCGCCGCGGATGACCACACCGGATCCTCCCGAACCAAAACCCGACAACCTGGCCACCCCGGGCAGGCTCTCGACGATTTTTAAAATATCTCCCTGCGTGCCGGGGATTTTCTTGACTTCTTCCATTTGTAAGACCGTGTCAGGGGCCTCGCGATTCGGTACTTGACCCTCAACCACGATCTCCTCGACTTGGCGGTCATCTTGATTTTCTTTCGGAGGAACGGTTTTGTCTTTTGGTTTCCCGGCCTCCTCGAGGTCGGCCGCATGGACGTTGGATTTGGCGAAAGCTTTCGGGGTATCGGACGACATCCACCGTAGGCCTAGAAAGAAAAATATGACTATGGTCAAAGCGATCGGTCGGTGCAAGTCGACCTCACAACCTGATCACGGTTTGTATCATTTGAATTTGGCATTTCATCAGATACCCGGTCTCTAAAGAAAAACAATCGCTTTTCATCGCGGGGTAGTCTAACCATAAACTGTTTGGAAAGCAAGCCTGTCGCCGTGGGATTGTAGGCATAGAACTTGAAAATTCAACCATGATTGGTATAGTTGGTACATAGCCCCCATGACAAGTTGTTTGTTTTGCGAGGGTGACTGTGTAACGCTGATTTGGTGCATGGTATGGCGGGTACATCGGATTTGCCGAACCATGGATTGGTGGTGGGATGTCAACAAGTTGTATGCGGGTTGAGGAATTTTTCAAGAGGTCGGGATGTCTTCGATAAATCTACATACCAGGGAGATCACCGTTAAAGTGGTCTATTACGGGCCTGGTTTGGGCGGCAAAACCACCACGCTTCAATACATACATCGGTCTCTGCCTCCGGATTTGAGGGGACAGTTGGTATCTTTGGCTACGGCGGTTGATCGGACTCTATATTTTGATTTTTTACCGATAAAACTACCGAAAGTAAAAGGTTTCACGATTCGTATGTCGCTGTATACCGTTCCAGGACAGGTTCATTACAATGCCACGCGAAAGCTGGTGTTGCAGGGTTGTGACGGGGTTGTGTTCGTGGCTGATTCGCAACCCGTGCGTCATGAGGCCAACATCGAAAGCTTTTCGAATTTAGAGGACAACCTCAGGGGTCATGGCATGAACCCTCAAACCGTTCCCATGGCTTTGCAGTACAATAAACGGGATCTGTCGAGCGTCATGTCCCTGGAGTCCATGGACGCGGATTTTCTCAAAAGAAAAGTCCCCAGGTTTGCAACCTGTGCGCTGAGCGGAATGGGGGTTTTTGAGACCTTGCGCACCATTACCAAATTGGTGCTTGAAGATCTCAAACGCAAGGGAATATACCAAGGATCCACGCCGGGTACCCCGAGAAAACCGGATCGGGCGCCCATGGTGAGCACCACAGTAGAGGAGGGGTTGGTCCGGGTTCTTGAAAAACAACCCGATCTGCATCCCAATCCTCCCGAAGTCGAAAACGCCAAACTACCAAACCACGGGCTTACTTTCTCGGAGCTATGGCAACCCGGTGAAGAACGCGATCAAATACTGGTCATGGAAGGCGACATCGAAAAGGGAAGGTATACCGAATCGATTCGCAGGGCGGATGGCTGGTTGCATGAGTATGTCGGTAAACCGCAAGGATCGGGTCCGAGCATGGCTGAAGCCTTGCTCATGTTGGGTGTACATGGAGGACATTACGTCCGGTTTCGAAATGTGGTGCTCAAGGACGAAGCCACCAAAGAAGACGCATTGTTTTGTCTCTTTTTCTTGACGGATATCGAGTTGAGAATGCGGGCTTCGAGCATCCGGGTAGAGGAGTAGTTGGTGCTTTTTTTAGGTGCGCTTCGGACGGGTGGACGCTTTCAAGGCAAAAATATTATGATTCCTGCATGTAAAAGCTTGTGTAGGATCTTCAGGGTTTCGAGCTCTCCCAGGGGCGTGAGAACCACCAGGGAGGCCACGTCCCAGCGTCCATTGAGTCTGGATGTGAGGTAGTTTTCCCGCGGGCTGAGTTTTATCCTGGACAACTGCTCCAAAGAAATATTCAAAACCGGCACCCGATGTGGGGGGACCTGCTGATAGAGATATTCAAGTTGGGACTCGCGCGTGCGTTTGAGAAGCTTGCGGGCTTCCTGGTTGGTGGGATCCAGGTTGGCCGCGGTGGACAAGACGGCTCGGGCTTCGTCGTACTGTTTTTCCAAAAGCAAAAGGCGCGCATTCTGAATCAGCATGTCGGTCGGTCCCAAGGCGGATTGTTCGGCGTCCTTGGTCGGATTGAGATCGACTTGAATCAAGCCTTGGTGGTAGGCGTCATAAAGGTCCCGGTAGATGGCGTAACGGCTGGTGCCCATACGGAGGCACAGCTCACCGATGGACACGGGTTGCTGGGTTTGCCTGAGCTTTCGCCATACCTGGTTTTCGCTTTCGCCTTGCAAGGCGTAGACCACGACGTAGCTGTTGGGAAAGATTTTCCGCATGTTGTCCCATTCATCCAGTCGTTGCATGCCCTCGAAGACCAGCTCGTTGATGGGAATGGGCTTGGTTAAAAAATTGGATCTGGATATCTCGGGGGGAGGTGCGATGGCGTTCGAGGGTTTTCCGGGCGAAAAGAAAAAGCTGCCTTCTTCGTGAAAGAATAAATCCAAAACAGACTCGAAAACATGTTGCTGCTGGATGCGGGTGACGACGTTTTTCTCGAGTATACCTTCTTCGGTCAGCACTTCGGCCAACTTCTTCGACTGGGCTTTGTTGAGGGCGTGATCGAGCTGTTGTTCGTTGATGAGTTCCTGTTTTAAAAGTACTTGCCCGAGATCCAGTCGCAAGGGATCGTCGGAAGCCAAAGCCACCAGGGTGCCATGTTGTATCACCAGATAGGTATCGCCCTCGTCCAACGAGACCGTGAGGGTTCCGGTCATGTTACCCGCGTGGATCCACTGCATGAGATCACAGAGTTGGATGGTATCGAAGGTACCGGACAGGGGCATGTCGAGTTACTCCTTTTCACTCTCGTCCAAAATAGATTCGCAATTGGTTGCCAAGGAATCCCCTAATTATTCATACCATACTTTGAGCCCTTCTAGCCAGTCTGGCCTCTTGTTTTAGAGCCACAAGATCATCATAAGTGAAGTCCGGCCTGCGGCAAAAGAAATAACTGTTGTTGTGGTATAGCGGCTCGTCGATGAGAATTTGTTGGTCGGACGCAGGCAGGGTGCTGAACAATTTGGTACCGGGTATGGGCGAGTACTCGCTCAACATGGGTCTGGCTCCGGATTGCTTGACGAGTTGAATGGAATTGAAAACATCTTGCGGAGTTTGTCCGGGCAGGCCGCACATGAGATATACACCCAAGCGGTTTTTTGAAAACCCGGCTTTCTCCAAGTTGTTTATGACCTTGAGAAATATATCAAAATTGGTTTTTCCTCCGCAGAGGCGTTCGAGGTGGGCCTCGGTCGTCTCCAGGCCGAGTTGCAGGTTTTTAAGACCGCATCGTTGGAGCAATTTGCATAAGGTCGGTGTGAGCAGGTTGACATGCACGGCGTTGGGTGCATGCAGGCGTATACCGAGATCCGCGGCCGCCAAGGCTTCGAGAGCGGGTTTCAACGTCTCTTCGGCTCGGTATAACAACGCATCATCGTAAAAGGCGAAGTCTTTGATTTGGTGATTTTGAACCCCATGTTGCACTTGATCTATGATGGATTGGGTGGGCAGCCGCACGAATTCTGGTTCGAGCCGACTGGAGGCGCAATACGGACAATGATAGGGACAACCCAGGCTGGTGAGCAAAGGGGCGTAATGTCCAGAATGGATATATGCATGTGTTTTTGGTATCGGCCATCGAGATGGATGATCCCATGACGTCGGATTTCGAAATTTGTAGTCCAAAGTCGATTCGAGCAGAGTGCGCAGGGTCGCTAGGTTTTTATCAAAGACATAATCGGCTCCGCTGTGGAGGCCGGCGTGTTGGGTGCAAAGGCGGGCATAGATCCCTCCCAGCCAGATCGGTACATCGGGGTGGTGTCTACGCACCCAGGCAATGGTGTGTTGGACTCCCGGATACCAGTACGTCATCGATGAGGTTACCAATACCAAATCGGGTCTGGGGATTTGTTCGAGGCGGTCTGAAAAAATCTTTGGATGCAAACCATAACGATAGTAGCGGCGCGGCAAGGTTTCCAGCGCGCCGGGAGTCGCAATGGGTATCTTTGGATATTTTCCGGTCCCGTATTTCTTGTGGGTGGGGGGTAGAATGTCGTTTCTTTGGTTGTTTTCAAGATCGTGGCGATCGAGGCAATCGATGTAGGCTATGCCCGCGCCGCCTTGTTCGAGCAGGGCTGCGATGATCATCAAACCGAGAGGTTTGGACCATAAATCGTAGGCTGCGAAATCTGTGATCCAGGGATTGATCAGCAATAAAAATGGTGGACTCGACATGGATCATGTTTTTGCCCAATTTGGAGTGAAAGTAAATGACTTTGCACCATACCGCTTGACAACCCGTGTGTTTTTGGCAATCTGAACTGGGTTGACCAATAACGTGGAGAACAAGGCATGTATGAGGTGACGGTAACAGCGACCATATCGGCTTCGCACAAATTGCGGGGTTACATGGGAAAATGTGAAAACCTGCATGGTCACAATTATAAAGTCGAGGTGACGGTGGGCCAAGAGAGCTTGGATGAGATTGGTTTGGCGCTCGATTTTGGGGTGCTCAAGGCTCGGATGAAGCAAATCATCGATCGGTTCGATCATGCGGATTTAAACCAACTGGACGAGTTCAGGCACAAAAACCCCTCTTCGGAGAACCTGGCTAAAGTGATTTACGATACAATGAGTCAAGCCCTCACAGATTTGGATATGTCGGTCTTGTGGGTTCGGGTGCATGAAACCGAGGGTAATTATGTCACCTACCATCCCTAAACAAGATGTTTTTCTTGATGTCTGTGAGCTCTTTTGCTCCATCGCCGGTGAGACCACCCATGCCGGCAGGGCGGCATTTTTTATTCGCTTGTCCGGGTGCAATCTGTGTTGTTCGTGGTGTGATACCGAAAAGGCCATGCAAGCCGGCCGGAAACGCTCGATTGGCGAGATATTGACGATCGTCGAACAACACCCTCAATATCTGGTGATCGTAACCGGTGGTGAGCCGCTTTTGCAGACCGGTACGAGTGTTTTGTGCGCCGAGTTGATTGAAATGGGGCGTGAAGTAATGGTCGAGACCAATGGAAGTATGGACATATCATTTCTGCCTTGTGATGTACACGTCGTCTTGGATATCAAAACACCAGGAAGCGGGCAAAGTGAGCGGATGGATTTTGAAAACTTGGAGCGTCTGCAAAAAGGTGACGAACTGAAGATGGTTGTGGGAGACCGGGCCGATTTCGATTGGGCCATGGAGATTGTACAACGCTACCCCGCACTATCTGAAGTTCCGGTGGTTTTTTCTCCCGTATATCGGCGATTGCATCCCGAAGAACTGGCTGCATGGGTGATCCAATCAGGTCGCAAAGTTCGAATTCAACTCCAGTTGCACAAACTGATCTGGCCGCAAGGCGAGCCGGTAGACGATTTGCTCGGGCCTGTTTGTAGTAGCAGCACCTCCGAGGTGTGCAGGGATGCTTGACGCAGGGTGGTAAATAAAGTAATACTCAAAAGTTAAGGGTAGCGCCAAGCAGTCAGGCAGTGTGTATAGCGTTTGGATTGCACGAAAGGGGACGGGTGAGACTTGTTTGATCCCAGACCAGATTTGACATTTATTCAAGCCGATCGCCAGAGCATTGTCGCAGTGATTGAATCGATAAACTCTCCCATGGTGGCTGCCGGCGGCAGACCGCTGGAACCGGCCAAGGCGTTCATCGTGGGTGTGAGAAGCTCCGCGGGGCTGTTTTCGATATTTATTTATCTACACTTGATCCAAAGCCGCCAATGTATGATTTACCTGCATGATCCTGATGAAATACCCCTGGAACGCTATCATGATACCGAGCTCATCGCGCTGCAATTTGTCGAGAGCATGGGCTTTATGGTGGACAATTTAAACTTTCGCAAGCTGACGCCCGATCAACAGCAGGAGTTTTTGAACAACGCTCCCTTTACCTATCCGGATCTCAATGTGTATGTGCAAGTGACCCAATCACAGGAACTCGATTCGGAAAATGGCGAAAGACCCGATCTCGAGTTGGCTGCCTTGGAAGAAGACGTCATTGAGCTCGCAGATTTGGTGGAAGAAGTCGAGGAGCACAAACAGCAAATTACTTCGATGGTATCGAAAGAAGGATTGTTGAAGATCCTGAGGATGTTGTCTTCGTTTTAGTCCGATCTCGGTCGCAAAACGATTTTTTTAGAGAAAGCAAATGGGTTTGGATGGTGTTTGGCTGCGACTGCATGCGAGCCCGAGGGTGTGTGGAGATGAGCTTGGCAGGAGGTTATTGATCATGAGGTATCGGCTGAAACAGATGGAGATCTGTGCAATCATGGGGATGTTTTGGTGGCTTGGTTGCGTGGGCGGTCCAGGTATCAAGGAAGACAAGCAAGCCGATATTCAATACGACATGGCGGTCAATGACCTCAAAAATGGCCAGCTTACTGATGCTTTGAAAAATTTTTTGGATGTCATCGATATCAAGCCGGACTTTCCCCAGGCACGTTACGGATTGGGTCTGGTGTACCATATGTTGGGTGATTACCACAAGGCATTGACCGAATACCGTCGGGCCCTCGAGCTCAAACCCGACTACTCCGAGGTGCTCAACGCCATGGCGCGGGTGCATATCAGCCAGGGCAACTACCGTCGGGCCGTGCCGTTGTTGCAAAAGGCGTTGGAAGATGTTTTTCTGCCCGAGAGATACTTGGCCGAAGCCAACCTGGGTTGGGCTTGGTTTCATATCGGAGAGACCAAAAAGGGGTACATGCATGTAAGAGCGGCCTTGGCGCAAAACGATAACTTTTGTGTCGGCTATGAGTACATAGGGCTGATGCTGCAGGAGCAGAGGAAGTATCAACAGGCTGCCAGGGAATTTGAGGAATTGGTCAAGCGTTGCCCCGGGTATGCTACCGGCCACCAGAGGCTTGGTAAAGTGTTGCTCATGTCGGGCCGCTTCGAGGATGGATGTAAGGA